>CAYTVK010000014.1:0-18295 GCA_964441725.1 uncultured Candidatus Bathyarchaeia archaeon
AGAGATCACCGTGGCTGTCAAGGCAGGCGCAGTGGGGGTTCATGAACAATCCGGGCTCAAGTGTCTTCTCCACGCCCCACCGAGCTACAAGCTTGCCATCCTTATCCAGTATGCTGAACCGTTGCTGTAGCTCAGAGACGTAAACATAGCCCTCCTTGCCGATGGTGACGCTGCACGGCTGCTTGAAGCCACCCCATTCAGTGATGTACTCTCCGTATGGTGTGAATATCTGAATCCTGTTGTTCTGACGATCAGCGATAAACACCCTCCCATCATTGGCTACACATACATCGTGACTGATGTCAAACTGACCCGGACCGGACCCATGCTCACCCCATGAGAACAGCAGTTCGCCATCGGGTGAATACTTGTGAACACGGGCGTTCACGTAGCCATCCGAGATATATATTTCACCGGTTGGGGCTACATCAACATCCGTGGGCCTATTGAAAGGCTCACCATCCTCACCCGGCACTCCCTTGGTGCCCCATGTCTTGAGCAGTATCCCATCGAGAGTGTATTTGCTGACCGTATGCTCCTTGTAGTCCGCGACGTATGCCTCATCTCCCTCGATGTGCAATCCGTGCCCTGAAGGCATCTCAACCCCTTCCCACGTCTTGAGGAAGTTTCCATCCCTGTCGAATATCACCATAGAATGCTCACCCCGGTTCAAAACATAGACATTATCCTCCATATCCACGTCCACCCCAATGACGTGCCCAAACTTCCACCCCTCGGGCAGCTTACCCCAGCCCTCCGCTACCTCAAACCCCATCTCATCTGATCCAAACCGCAAATCTGTAACCGCTAATCCTTGTGTCGCGGTTATCTGATAAAATGTTGCATAAGGTTAGAAAGCTATCTTGCCTATAGCAAAGACATTATGCCCATAGACTTCAGACATCACCTTCTCACCGTTGGCAACATCTATCAGCTTATCGTAGAGGCGCCTTCCACACTCCTCAACTGTTTCATCACCCAATAGAACTGAGCTGCCATCAAAATCGATGATATCCTTGAGGGTCTCGACACTCCTCTTAGTGGCTGTAACCTTTATGACGGGGCCAAGTGGTGAGCCCACTGGGTTTCCCTTACCGGTGGTGTAGACCATTATCTGGGCGCCTGAAGCCAGCATATCCGCTGTGGCGCATGCCCCTAATCCGAGGCTGGTATCCATGACCCACAGACCTTTACCTGTGATCCGTTCACCGGGTCCAAGCACTCCCCGAATAGGTGTTGTACCCCCCTTCCTGACTCCACCCAGACTCTTCTCAACCAGTGTGGTAAGCCCTGCCTCAATGTTTCCCGGCGTTGGATTGGCTTTCCTGAAGCTATGCCCCATCCTGTTGTAGTAGTTCTCAAGCCTGTCTGTCATGGCGATGATCTCTTCCCCTATCTCGGGTGACGCTGCCCTTCTAGCCATCAAACCAGCCGCACCGTAGAGGCTGCCTGTCTCTCCCAGTATCACTGCTCCTCCGTTGGCTATCAGCAGATCAGCCATCGCCCCCACCGTTGGGTTGCTAGCTATCCCTGAGCCCGTGTCACTGCTTCCGCACTGGGTTGCTACTGTGAGTTCGCTGATGTCGGCGTCTGTTCTGGTTGCCTCCTCTGCTTCTCTCTGAATTTTCTTTACTAGCTGGATTCCTTTCTCGATGGAGTTGGTGTTTCCCCCCTCGTCCTGTATATCCAGATACATATTGGGCTTACCAAACGCCTTACCAGCCAACGCCTCAGCGTCTATTTGTTCGCACCCAACTCCAACAGTTAGAACACCGCCGATGTTCGGATGCGTCACTATTCCCTCCAGCATCCTCTCCGTGTGCTCTTTCACCGGTCCAAGCTGCCCACAGCCCCCATCATGGATGAATACGTTGGTCCTAGTGGCGTCTGCTATCTTCTGGGCGACGCTGCTGCTGCAGAAAACAGTTGACACTACAGCAACGTAGTTGCGTACTCCTACTCTATTATCCTCTCTTAGATATCCCTTGAACATCATAGCTTCCTTACCTCATCCACTATGTCATCGACGTTGTGAACATGCACATGGGACCCAGCCAGTATGTTTGCTGTGGCTCTCCCGATGCGCTCCCCATACTTCACAACGTATCCATCTATGGGTATGGTTTGAAGAGCAAACTTGTGCCCATACTTGATATCCTCTACTATCTCGATACTCTTGCCATTCACATCGACCTTCTCACCTTTCATGAGGTCCATGATGGCAGTCGCCACATTATCCCTATCATCAACAACAATGTATCTTCGGCTCAACCATATCCCTTGAATTAATGGAGCTCAACACCAATGTTACTCTTTCTAGCCCATTCGCCAGTTTTTTACACTCAAACATCAATCATAGTTTATGGTCAAAGAGATAGCTTGGAAATGGATCGATGACCACAAAGACGAGTTCATCGATGTAAGTGACAAGATATGGGGCTACGCGGAGTTTGGGTTCTGCGAGGATAAGAGCAGTAAACTTCACGCTGAAAAGCTGAAGAAGTATGGCTTCAGGGTGCAGCTCGGGGTAGCGGGGATGCCCACAGCCATTTTGGCTGAGTGGGGTAGCGGTAAACCTATCATCGGTATGCAAGGCGAGTATGATGCATTACCGGGGTTAAGCAACAAGGTAGTTCCTCACAAGGAGCCTATAATCGAGGGCGGCATGGGACACGGTTGCGGCCACAACGTTCACGGGACCACTGCTTTAACCGCTGCGATTGCTGTGAAGCAAGCTATGGAGAAGGAGGGCTTACCCGGCACAATCAGGTTCTACGGTACTCCAGCTGAAGAGAACTTCGGAGGCAAGGTCTTCATGGTGAACAAGGGGCTCTATAACGATGTGGATGCTGTACTGGGACACCATCCGGGTGCATTGAATGGAGCCAGTCTTCAAAGCAGTAACGCGACCATTGGAGTCAAGTTCCACTACTATGGGAAGACTGCTCACGCTGCCGGTAACCCTGAGATGGGCAGAAGCGCACTGGACGCGATCGAGTTGATGAATGTTGGCGTGAATTATCTCCGTGAGCATGTGATTCAGGAGGCTCGTATTCATTACGTGATTGAAGAGGGCGGTGGGCAGCCTAACGTGGTGCCTGATTATGCCCGTAGCTGGTACTATATCAGGGCGCCGCGAAGAGATCAGGTTGAACCCCTCTTTGAGCGAGTAAAGAAGATAGCCGAGGGAGCCGCGTTGATGACAGAAACAGAGCTCAAGATAGACCAATCCGGTGGACTCTACAACCTGATACCCAACAGGCCACTAGCCGACACCGTAACAGCCAACATGAAGCTGATTGGGCCACCAAAATACAGTGAAGAAGAGCTAAAGTTCGCTGCCGAGATAACCAAGAGTTTCCCAAAAGAGAATAAAGCCGCCTCCCTTCAGAAGATGAAGGTACCAAACTGGGAACGCTACATGGATGTCGATATGGCTAACGATATACAGGACCCCCTAGGTGAAGGCGAGACCATGGCTGGAAGCACCGATGTAGCAGATGTCAGCTGGGTTACCCCAGCCATCGAATTCGGCACCGCGTGCAACGTATTAGGCGCTCCGGGTCACAGCTGGCAATTCGTCGCCTGTGCAGGCAGCGGTCTCGGGCATAAGAGCCTGATTTTCGCCGCGAAAACCATGGCAGGCAGCGCACTGGATCTGATGACCCGTCCAGAGCTACGGCAACAGGTCAAAGAGGAGCACAAGAAACGCCTCGCAGGACAGGTCTACAAGCCAGTAGGAGACCCGAACCGAGAGCCACCGCTGGAACTAGCCCGAGAGACCGCCGAGAAACTCAAGGGCAAGCAATAACCCCTTTTTAGCGTCCCCACACAAGCGTCGATAAACTTCGTTAATCTATATATAGTTCAACCGTTTTCAATTTATTTGCAGAACCTAGGTTTTGCTGGTGAGACTGGCGCAACCCCGGATCGGGCCCCACTCATCATTTTCACTCAACTACATATAATATGGGTAACAAACTCTCTTTTTATCCTCACTTAAATGAAAGTAAAAGGCGCAGGGATTGCTTAGTCTGGCTATAGCGCCAGTCTGAAAAACTGGGGCCCGATCCAGGTCGTGGGTTCAAATCCCACTCCCTGCGCCAGTTTTTTACACTCATCCGTTATTCTAATAGTATGCTTAAGGATAAGGCATGGAATTGGATTGATGAACACAAGGATGAGTTCATCGAGGTTGCCGACCAAGTATGGCAATACGCGGAGCTTGGGCTCGTAGAGACCAAATCCTCAAAGTTGATCGCTGAGAAGCTCAAGAAACATGGCTTCAGGGTGAAGCACGGCGTCTCTGGGATGCCCACAGCCATAGTGGCAGAGTGGGGCAGCGGAAAACCAGTCATCGGGTTCCAAGGTGAATATGATGCACTACCTGGTATCAGTAACAAGATCAAACCAGAAAAAGACCCACTGGTTCTAGGTGCGCCGGGTCATGGCTGCGGACATAATGTACATGGAGCCACAGCCCTAGCCACAGTAGTCGCTCTAAGGTATCTTCTTGAGGAGGAGGGCTTGCCCGGCACCATCAAGTTCTTCGGTACACCAGCTGAGGAAAACTATGCTGGAAAGGTGTGGATGGCTCGTGACGGATACTATGATGGATTGGATGCCTGTTTGAGTCATCACCCTAGCAGCATGAATACGGCTGACCTGAAGAGCAGTACCGCTGTGAATGGTGTAAAATTCATCTATAGGGGTAAGACTGCTCACGCTGCCGGTAACCCTGAGATGGGCAGAAGCGCGCTTGATGCTATCGAGTTGATGAATGTTGGTGTCAACTATCTGAGGGAGCACGTGATCCAAGAGGCACGTATTCACTACGTTATCGAGGAGGGCGGTGGACAGCCTAATGTTGTACCCGACTATGCTCGTTCATGGTATTACATCAGGGCGCCTGAGCGAACACAGCTTGACCCAATCTATGAGCGCATAGTGAAGATTGCCAAGGGAGCAGCTATGATGACTGAGACTGAGTTGGAGATTCAGTTCATCGACGCGCTCTATAACATACTGCCCAACAAGGTGATCTCTGAGCTTGTGGTGAAGAACATGAGGGAGATCGGTACACCAGAATGGAGCCCTGAGGAGCTTGCCTTTGCTAAGGAGATAGCTGGACACTTCAGTAAGGAAGCCAAAATGGATGCACTGCGAAGGGAAAAGATACCTAATGCTGAGAAGTACCGTGACGTTGACCTTGTTACTGATGTACTCGATCCCATTGGTGAGGGAGAAACCAGCCCCGGCAGCAGCGACGTAGGCGACGTATCATGGATTACACCAACAGTGGAGTTCGGTACAACATGCAACGTATTGGGGGCTCCGGGTCACAGCTGGGCGTTCGTTGCATGCGCTGGCTCAACCATAGGTCATAAGAGCCTCGTTTTCGCGGCTAAGACTATGGCTGGTACAGCAATAGAGCTGTTTACCGATGAGGGGCTTCGTATGAAAGCGAAAGAGGAGCATCTTGAGCGTCTAGCTGGACGAGCCTACGAGACCCCGTTGCCTGAAGGCAGCAAGGTTCCTTTGGCTATAGCTGAGGCGAACTGGGAGAAGACTCCCAAACAATAGCCCTTTTTATTTCCAGACTTTTTTCACGAGTTTTAAGCCATTCTCGCCGATGACTTTCTGTATCTCTATGTCGCTGTACCCGTGTTTTATCATCCACCTGCAGACGTTCTGGAGGCACTCGCTGGGGTTCTCCATGCCACGCACGTATTTGAGTTCCTTGAGTTGCTCGATGTTCATGTCGATGCCGAGGAACTTGCTCTCACCTGCTTTGCCGGGTCGTGGGTAGTGTCCCAAGCCTAGTTTATTGTTTCGTTCGATATTTGTCAGGTACAGTCCTACGTGGTCGCCGTAGTTGGTGTCCGGTCCACAGCCAACGTGATCAATGCCAATGAGGTCTATGCAGTACTCGATATGCTCCATGTAGCTGTCGATGCTGTGGAATGGATGCTTCTCTGTGGCTGTGAGGTTAGGGGCTGCCTCTATACCCATCACTCCTCCCTTCTCCCCGAGGGCTTGTATTACCTCATCTGGGAACATCCGTGTGGTGGGTGTGAGGGTTCTAGCCCCTGCGTGGCTGATGAGAATGGGGTCTTTGCTTAGCTCTATGGTTTCAAGGGCTGTCTTGTCGCTGGTGTGGCTCACGTCCACGAGGAAGCCCAGCTTGTTCATCCTTACCAGCGCATCGTATCCAAAGTCAGTTAATCCAGCGTCGAGGTGTTCTTTGAGTCCGCTTCCCAGCATATTGGATTCACTGTAGTTGACTCCAATGCTTCTTATCCCAAGCCCATAGAGGATGTCGAGCCTATCTACCTCGTTCTCTATGCAGCTAGCCGACTCCAGCACAGCCACCCAAGCCACTTTCCCGGTTTTATGGGCGTAGTCGATGTCTGCTGCCCGTTTGCAGTGGATGAGCATGTCTTGGTGGGCTATGTCGCAGAGCCTCATACCGAGATCGTGTATGGTGCTGTTCCAGTCCCATCCATGTTTGGTGTTCACATAGCTTGAGCCATCCATCATGTTATCGAAGACGCAGTCCAAGCCACTCATGGCGAGAGCCTCATATGCTATGAAGTTCCTGCCCTCGCTGTCCATTTCTCTTATCTTGTAGGGGTCCTCTGCGCTGATGTCAGGGTGTGCGTGGAGGTCCATGACGACGGATTTCGTCATCAACTCATCGAAGTGTTCCTCCTCCGTCTTGCTGAGGGGCACTGGCTCCCACCACTCTGGGACCACTGCCTTCCGTAGCTTGAACTCCACGTAGTCTTTTCCCGGTTCAAGGTACTGGTAGGGCTTGTAATCATCATACTTCTTGTTTCTTCCCATATCAATCAAGAAAAAGTGACTCAACTGAATATATAACAAGACTCTTTTATATGCCCCAAACAAAGAACTGTTGATTCTTATGGCAGATGTAAAAATAACAGTAGTAGCCAAGCTTCAGCCCGGTGAGATATTCGATGACCTCGCGGCCAAGAATATGAAACCAATCTGCGACGCGGTTGAGACAGGCAAGACATACCTGAGCAAGGAGCTCAAGATGCCTGAAGGATTCTGCTCATGGGCTTGGGCGGACATCCAACGAGATGTAGCTCACCTAGCCTTGGGCGGAGACTTCAGGTGGATCAGTAAACCCGGTAGCATGGTTAGCTGCTGCACAGATGGGCTGAGACCCGTTGTCTTTAGGCTCGAAAGAGTAGAATAAAACGCATGGAGGGGGGGCATGAAAAACGCTGAAACACCCCCCGTTTTCTTTCAAGCAGCCCTATTTTGGCTCTTTTTCGATCTTAATTAGTGTAAAAACTAGGTAGAGTAACGGGTTTTAATCGCCTCTAGGTGTGTTAGATGAGTGGCATCCTGAGCCAGTGCATGAATATTTTGAGTACGTCGATTTATGACAGTCAATGCAGCTCAACTGCCTCTCTCCCCGTGGATAATGCTCCTCTATTCTTGGGTGTCGATAGGTTGATGAAGAGAAGTTACTTGTTGTGTGACACTGAGCGCAGTCCGGTAGACCAGAGTGATATGTTGGCTCAGTGTGGCAGTCGATACACTCCGATGGTGTCCCAGTGTAGATACCTCCCGTATGGCAGTCACTGCATCTGAGCAACGCGTGTTTGCCCTGAATCGAGAACCCGCTGTGGCTGTTATGGCAGTCATCACACTGGCTTGTCTGAATAACCTTGGGCTCACCCGCAGCAGCGTGAACAATCCTTGAGTGACAATCCGCGCAGAGAACCTCATTCTCAATATGCACATCGTGTCTAACATCCACTTTGACATCAACGATGGTTTTCGCATCTGGGTGACACTTCAGACACTGCTGGTTAGTAACCCGAACATTGGACCTAATAGGAACCTCATACTTCCCCGTTATATGAGCCACAAACTCGGTTAACGCCCTCAACTTTGCGTCAACAAATCCCCTTACCCCCAGCTCCGTATGGGCAGTCCAAGCAAATTGCTTCATCGACATGAGTAGAAGCCTTCCACGTGTCATATTGAGGCTCCATCTCGTGGCAGGTCTTACAGAACTCCGGCTGCGCCTCAATCACCTGAAACGAGGCGCCTATGAAGACAATTCCAGCTACTACTATCAACAATATCTGTTGGCCTGTCAGATTCCTGATAAGTCTTTGAAGGCTCAATACCCTAATTTTGATAACATGCTTTTTAGAGGTTGTCTAAGAAGGAATCAGACCCCCAGTCTCTTGAAGTAACTGGCAATAGAGTTTCTGATCTCCTCCTCAGTGATGGCTCCCCTTGGGCTCTCCGTCTCATAGATTCTGGACGGTATGCGAAGCTTATCTGGGTCGAATCCCATCTGCACCTTGAAGCGGTTCTTCTCCTTCAAAATCTCGTAGCCGAGCCACTCAAGCTCATCAAGCTCCACATGGAAACCTACCACATCGAGACACCTTTTAACGGTTTCAGGATCATAGATGCCTCTTGCGAAGAAACAGACTACGAGGCTGCTAAGTATCTGGCGCCAAGCCTCCTCTTCAAGCAGCTTCTTCACCGCATCCTCATCGCTGATGCCTCCGCTCTTCAACGCAGACTGGTCTATGCTGTATCCACCACCATCAAGGTGGCTGTGGCGTGAACCCACCAAGTGCCCTATGTGGGCGGCTGGACCTGTATGATATCCCGGCATCTCGTTTCCACCAAAGGCTAATGCATACTCCTCTCCACCATACCTCTTTGAAGCAGCATCTACCCCTGAAGCGAGACAACTGTACAGCTCGTTGGGCTGCTTTACAATATACTCGATGCCCTTCAGGTAGGTATCAACGTCACCCCAGCCAAAGCTGAGACCCATAGCATCCTCAACCGTAAAGAGACCCTTCATCTGAGCCTCAGTAGCCCAAGCCAACACAACGCCAGTACTCATGGCGTCCAAACCATAGACCTCCACCTTATCGATGAGCTTGAGCATCCCCTCCACATCAAAGACGCCCAGCATGGAGCCTAGACTGTAGATGAGCTCATAATCATAGGGAATCATAGTGGTCTTGTAGAAGTAGAGCTCCCTCTCATAGGGCTCCCTTAATGCCGCGATGTGGATACAAGCTACTGGGCAGTGAGCGCAAGCCACTCGTCTACCAAGATACCTCTCTGCGAGGTGTTCTCCTGAGATATTCTCGGCTTCTGGGCTTGATGTCTCGTTGAGGTTTCTTGTTGGCAGTCCCTTTAACATATTCAGTGGCATGATGTTAGCTGCCGTACCATAATCGTGGTACTTTTTCATCAGCGGAGACTCCACTGCCTTCCTGTAGACCTCGTCATAGGTTTCCCTGTACAGTTTGCTGTCGCTTACATCGACGCTCCCGTTACCCGCGACACAGATGGCTTTGAGCTTCTTGCTGCCAAAGACCGCGCCTAAGCCAAGTCGTCCAAAGTGCCTGTAGGTCTCTGTTGTAACGCAGGCATATTTTACGAGCTGTTCACCGGCTCCACCGATACGCATGATGGTTCTGATACCGCTACCCTTCTCACGCTCCCTGATTATCCTGCCGACAGTGATGCTGTTCACTACGCCCCATATCCCAGAGGCATCCCTGAAGCGGACATTACCGTTACTGATGGATAAATAAACAGGGGACTCGCTGACTCCCTTGATAACAATAGCCCCGTAGCCTGCCTCCCTGATGCTTACCGCGCTTCGCCCACCAGCGTGACTCTCACCAAGATTACCTGTGAGGGGGGACTTGAACATGGAAACCGTCTTGGATGCAAGAGGGTAAAGCCCCACCAATGGACCAACCGCGAACACTATAGCGTTATCTGGTCCTAGAGAGTCTGCTCCCGGTGGGCAGTTCTCCTCCAGCAGCTTGATGGCTACCCCTGATCCTCCGAGATATTTATCGAAAAGGTCTCCTCTGTCATCGATCCTGAAGCTTCTGTTAGATAGGTTCACCGTTAATACTCTTGACAGATGATTCACTGCACCGCCTCCTTCATCCTAAGAACCTCATGCGGGCAATATGGAACACAGTAACCGCAGTGAACACAGATATCCGGCTTATTCCGCTCACTATCCCAGAAGATCGCCCCCATAGGACACGCCTCCATACATGAACCGCATCCAATACATTTACTAGACTCCAGCAAGACTCCTCCACCGTCACGGGGTGAGAGCGCCCCCACAGGACACACCTCCAGACAAGGAGGGTCAACACATGCCCTGCACACTATCACTACGAATCCACGCTCCACTCCGCCGGTTGAACGAACCCTGATAGCTGACTTAGCCAAACCCCCTACGCCATATCTGCGGTTGCACGCAAACATGCAGAGTTGGCAGCCGACGCATCGCTCCGAGTCGACAACCTCGATATTCTTCATGCGTGAACAAATCGACGTAGATTAGATAAACACATCGAAAACAGTGGAATTAGTTGAAAATATAAGAGAATTTAGGGAACCGTTGGAGGTGCTTGCGGGGGGAGGTTCTTTATGAATCTCTCTAACCTGACGCAGACTTCTTCAAGGTCCTTTATTGGTCTAACCAGGGCGAACCTGATGTGTCCCTCGCCTGTTGGACCGTAACCTGAGCCAGGCGCACAGCGGACCTTTTCCTGCTGGAAGAACTCCATTGAGAACTTCATACTAGGCATCCCGTAGCTGCTTATATCGGGGAACAGGTAGAAGGCTCCCTCTGGCTTGGGGCACTTGATGCCCGGCATCTCGTTGAGTCTCTTCACCATGTAATCGATTCTCTTCTCATACTCGCCCCTCATCATGGCTACGAAGTCCCATCCACTCTCAAGCGCCTTGATGGCTGCTTTCTGGAATGGAACCGGAACACTGCATATACCCACTGGTACTGCTGATAGCGCCTTCATGAGTTCGGGTCCCGAGATAATGTAGCCTGCGCGGCAACCAGTCCATGCGAAGGTCTTGCTGAAACTCATCAAAACGATGGTTCTCTCCCACATGCCCGGTAGGTCGATTATCGTGTTATGTTTCTTGCCGCCCCAGATGAACTCAGTGTAGATCTCGTCGCTGATGGCGAGGATGTCATGTTTCACACAGATCTCTGCGAGTTTATTCAATTCATCCTTACTCCAGACTGTCCCTGTCGGGTTATCGGGTGTACAGAACAGGATAGCCTTGGTTTTTGGCGTGATAGCTGCCTCGATGTTTGCGAAATCGGGCCTGAATATACCGTTCTTGTCCAGTGTCTGCTTCGCCCTCGTCATCTTGGCTCCGAAGTACGCGATGGGTGCACTGTAGCCCGTGTACGCTGGGTCGAGGACAAGCAACTCGTCTCCTGGGTTCAGGATGGCTGCGAATGCTTGGAATATGGCTTGGCTGCCTCCGCTTGTGATGAGTACCTGTGTCTTTGGATCGATATCGACTCCATACTTTTTGTAGTATTTCGCGATAGCTTCCTTGAAGTCAGGCTCACCTGTGAAGCTGTAGTGGGTCTCACCGGCCTTCATCGCCTCATAGACGGCCTTGTTTATGAATTCGGGTTGATCGAAGTCAGGGTCGCCTGCTCCAAGGTTGATCATGCCCTCAATTGGGCCAACCGCTGAACGCGTGCTGCTGCCAGCCATCTGCATCAGGGCTGCGACTTCTTTCTTCGCGTATTTTTCAACTCCCATTTTGATCACGAATCTCATATGCTACTCAAGCTGCGTATAAAACGTCTTCGATCTTACGATAATGAGTGAAAATATGGGAAAAAAACGCCCAATTGGGCAGGAAAAGGCTAACCTGTCAACGCGTTAAAGAGCAGTTTGAAGGTAGCGTCTGGCTGAGCACGCATCTGGGGCTGGAAGCCGTAGAGCACAACACGTCCCTTGCCTTTCTTCGCCTCAATCATGGCTGCCTTGTTGGCGATATAATTCTCGCCTGTGAGCCAGCCGCTCTCCATGATATGTTCATCGGGGTAGCTCAGTATCACCTTGTAGTCCTCGTTGTTTACCCTAGGCTTCACAGCGAATGCAGGATGATGTCTGAATATGATCATCAAGTCCTCCTGCACACCCCATGCGAGAGGATGATTCTTGTTCACATTCACATGCAGTGTACTACCGGGGCAGATGAATTCAGTGTTCTTAACATCCTTCAAAACATTCTTGACGGGTAACTCAAGCTTCTCTACAGCAAAGTCGCTGCTATTACCGAAACACAGCAGAGTACCACCAGCCTCAACGAACTCCTTGAGCTTCTCTACTCCCTCCTCACCGAAGCCGCTCCTAAACTCTGGGGGATAGTTGGGTAACGTAAAGCCATCTCCCCACTGCTTCTCATAATACTCCTCTATTTTCTCCCCAAGCAGCATCTCTTTTGCGTCACTTGGCAGGATTATCACATCATATTTCTGGGCGAGTCTACCACGCTGGATATCCTTGTCCATGATGGTTCTGTACTTGAACCTGTACTGCTCAAGAAGCCACCTGGTCCAGCCCTCATCAGCGTTACCGCCATAGTAGCGCTGGTAGACGCCTATCTTCTGCATCTTCAACTGCTTCGACTTTAACGCTGGAGGAGCCGCTGTGAAGCTGACGTGGCACCTCTTGCTAACTTTATCAAGTTCAGACTCAACGCCTTCCTGTTTAGGAATATAGAAACTACCAGCTGAGAAGACCTTATCATCGGTCTTCACACTCTCAAGAACCCTGTGAACTGTGATATCCTTCCTCATCAGCCTATTAACGCCGAGGAACGCATCATTCAGTTTTCCATCAATCAGCCAACCATTAGGAGCTTTTTCCTCCCTATCTCCCCTCGGGTACCTGATACTTGATAAAATCTCGAATACGCCATCAAATGGCTTCTCAACCTCATGTAATCCTACTCCCATGAACTCCGCTATCGTGTACGTTGATAGATCATAGGGTACGACGGGTGTGCCATCAGGATACTTACTGAACGCACCGAGGTGATAGAATGTTCTCCTCAGCAAGCTCACAATATATGGTCTGCAGTGCTGACTGGCGAACACCACATAAGTTCCCCTTGGGTAGGCAACGCCATCCGCTACGAACTCCCTCTGGCTTCTGCTTATCTCAACCCCCATGTTCATGAGGCCCTGAAGCAGCTTGTACTGCACCAGCTCGTCATGTTGCTCAGGCTTGATTACGAAAGCGTATGGGGATTCATCCTCACCTTTCTTTATCGCATTCATGGCCTTCTGGTGCATGTTCTTGAGAATCATGGGCTTGAACTTGGCTGCAGCCTCAAGGGTAGCATAGGCACTGATCTTCTGCTGCTCAACGACGTCCCTTAGCCTCCACCAGCCACCCTTCCATGGATGCGGGAAACCCATCTGTGTACGGTACTCAGGTCTTCCACGTTTACTGCCTTGAAGCTGATGATAGTGAACATATATCGGGGTGGCGAGTTTTGCGCTCGCAGACTCTGTGAGCATCCCACAGATGTTGTGCCAACATGGCACATAGTTGAAGGTGGGCATGAACTCACCCGGATAGGTAGCCATCGACTCGATGCCATATTTGCCCTCCTTCTCAAGCATCACATGGGTTAATCCACCATAAAGCTCCTGCTCAGTCCACACCAAGGGGTCAACCTTATCGTCAATGGGATTCGCGAAAGGCGCGATATAGAACCTGGCACCATAGGAACCCATGTGGTGGTAGTCGATGTAAGCCTGTGGACTCCACTCAAGATACATGATCTTTGAGACCATCTGGCTCTCCACCATGTTGTTGTGCATAGCGTCCCTGTTGTTATCATGTCCAGTATACTTGTGGTATAGCCAAGGTGGGCTACACCCCTCATACTCTGTGCCAAGATACCTCTCGTAGAACTCTGTTACCATGATCTGTCCATCGGGGTTGAAGCATGGAAACATCAGCAGCACCGTGTTTTCAAGTATCTCCCTGTTCTCGGGCAAACAAACTAACTCCCAAGCCAACTCGGAGGCCATCTGGGTTCCACCCACCTCGGTGGCGTGGATACTCATACTCATTGAGACTACGGCAACACCGTTCTCAATTATGGCATCGATCTCTTCCTTGGGTACGCCCTTTGGGTGAGCAAGCTTCCAACTGTCTCCTCGTATCTTCTCCAGCTTGGCCATGTTTTCCTCAGACGTTATGATCGCTAGGAGGAACGGGTTCCCCTCGGTGCTTTTCCCAAGCTCCTCAACGTGAATCATAGGTGATTTACCAAGTTCCCAGAAATATTCAACAATCTTGTTCCAGTGAGCCAGCTTCCTATCGGCTCCAAGTCGGTGACCGAAAAACTCCTCTGGCTTTGGTATATTATATGACATTGATGAAAAAACACCAAATAGCTATAAAAAATCATGGATCGTCTTATGGAAAAGATTATAAAAGTGCTGGTTTTTTGGGAAAAACCCTGAAATGTCTGACGGTGGCTTTCTGATGGTGTTATATCTGTCTAAAGCCCTTTTTTACTGATAATCATGGCTCCGCATCCTGTAAAGCCAAGGGATCTGAGAAAAATCGTGTTCGTATCAGACCCACAGATGAGTCCAGATGGTTCAAAGGTAGCATACGTGCACACTTCCATAAATTATGAGTTGAATGACTACGTGAAACATATCTGGGTTCACGATATTGATACTGGTCGAGACACTCAGTTTACCGCAGGTGACGGAAGGGACAGTAATCCACGGTGGAGCCCCACTGGGAACAAGCTCCTGTTCTTATCCAGTGGGCGTGAACCGGATAAGAAAAACGAGCTTTTCATGATTTATGCCTCTGGGGGAGAAGCCCAGAAGGTGGCTGAGCTTGAAACCGGTATCTCTAATCCTCTCTGGAGTCCGAATGAGAAAACCATCCTGTTCAGTAGCAGGGCGTGGGAGCCCAAGAAGCCTGACACAGACGTTGTTGTAGTGAACCGTATCTGGTATAAGCTCAACGGAGTAGGGATCTTCGCAGGTAAACGCATCCATCTATTCACTGTGAAGGCTACTGGTGGAAAACCAAGGCAGATCACGAGAGGCGAGTTTGATGTAGCAGCCTACACTTGGAGCCCAAAAGGGAAAGAGATCGCATACGTCACAAACAAGGAACCAGATCAGGACACCAGCTACGTCAAAGACATCTACGTGATGCCCTCAAAAGGCGGAGAAGCCAACAAGATCACAAAAGGGGTTCACGAGATCAGCAGCCTATCATGGTCAAAGCACGGGATCGCCTACTATGGAAGCGATTTCCACGCGAGGGGAGCCACAAATACAGACCTATGGGTCATGAAGCCCGGAGAAGACCCGGTAAACATCACTGCGGACTGGGATAGAAGCTTAGAGCGGGGCATTGGGAGTGATCTCCGCATAGACACACCAGACCCTGGGCCAGTCTGGGGACCAGATGGTGACGAGATATACTTCCTCACAGGAGAGGTGCCTTACAGCAGCGTCTACAAGGTCAACTTAGCCTCAAGGAAGATAGAATCAATTACAGAAGGACATACAGTGGATGGCTTCAGCTACTCAAGCGACTTTAGACACCTTGCCTTTAACGCTATGACTGCAACCGAGCCATGTGAGCTCTACATAGACAACGTAAAAGCTACGAACTTCAACGAGAAACATCTCAAGACCCTGAATCTCAGTAAACCAGAACACTACACATGGGTAAACGAGTTGGGAGAATCCATCGACAGCTGGGTGATGAAGCCCATCGACTTCAAAGAAGACGAGAAATATCCAACGATCCTTCAGATCCACGGTGGACCCCTCGGCATCTATGGAGACGGTATCTATCAGGAGTTTCAGCTTCTGGCTTCATCAGGGTATGCTGTTATCTATACTAATCCTCGTGGTAGCGGCGGCTATGGTGAGGAGTACGCTGCTACTCTCAACGGTAGACATGGTACCGTGGATTATCGTGATGTTATGGATTTCACACACGATGCCATCAAACGTTTCAGCTTCATAGATCCAGATCGACTTGGTGTTACTGGAGGGAGCTACGGGGGCTATTTGACTAACTGGATTGTAACTCAGACTGATCTCTTCAAGGCAGCAGTAGCCTGTAGGAGTACATGTGACAGGTACAGTCATCACGGTTACAGTGATCTCGGATTCAAGCATGGAGAATCGGGTAACATGGGGTATCCTTGGAGAGACGAGGGGGAACTGCTCGCTCAGAGTCCATTACGGTTTGCGAAGAACGTGAAGACGCCGACGCTGCTGATTCACAGTGAGAATGATCTCAGGTGTCCCATTCAGCAGGGTGAGGAGTTCTTTGCAGCTCTGATGGAGCTTGGTGTTGACACCGAGCTGGTTCGGTTCCCTGATGAGACCCATGAATTGAGCAGGTCGGGTAAGCCCAAGCACCGTGAGGAGCGTTTCCAGCATATTCTCAGATGGTTTGACAAATACCTCAAATAATTCTATTTAGAACATTATTGCATACATTTACGGCATTCATGTCATAATCATTATATTTCTCCATCATTTTTAACCTACTCTGCACATAGAGTAACCTACCATGAAACACATACTAAGCGACTGGGATATGACTCCAGAAGAAGTGAAAACAATACTGGAAAAATCAGCCAAGATAAAATCCAACAAGAAAAACTACAGCAAGGTCCTAGAAGAAAAGACACTCATAATGCTGTTTGAGCTACCCAGCCTCAGGACGAGGATCAGCTTCGAAGCAGGTATGACCCAGCTTGGAGGACACGCTATAATGTATGGCGTCGAGAATCAGGGCTTTAGCAGGAGCGAGACGCTGAAAGACGGAGTGGCTGTGCTCAGCAGGTATGGTGATATCATCATGGCGCGTGTCCTCAAACAGGAGGCGATGGAGGAGATGGGTGAAGCGTCATCGGTTCCGATCATCAACGGCATGACGGAGAAGTATCATCCATGCCAGAACCTCGCTGACTTGTTGACTATGCATGAGAAGAAGGGTGAACTCGGTGGCTTGAAGATCGCTTATGTTGGTGATGGCGCTTGTAATACCGCTGCCAGCACCATCATCGGGTGCACGGGTCAGAGAATGGAGGTCACCATCGTCTGCCCTGATTACCCAGAGTACAGCCCAGACCCTGTCCTTATCGAGAAGGCGAACAAGATGTTCACAGGCAGCGTCAAGGTAACCCACAGCCTAGATGGAGTAGTGGATGCAGATATCATCTACACTGATGTCTGGGTCAGCGCCGGGATGGAGGAGGAGAAAAAGAAACGAATGGAGATCTTCCCAGCCTATCAGGTAAACAAGGCGCTGGTAAACAAAGCTAAACCAGACTGCATCGTAATGCATTGTCTACCCGCCAAGAGGGGGCTGGAGATCACAAGCGAGGTACTGGACTCAGAACAGAGCGTAGTGCTTGATCAGGCTGAGAACAGGATGCACGCCCAGAAGGGGCTTCTTTACTGGCTTATGAAGCAGTAAATCAGAGCCTGTAACCCATAGGCTCAACGTAGCCCCCTACTTCTCTTGCAATTAACTCAGCCACGTGAATAGTAGTACCATCCTCAAGATATGGTCCGATTATCTGCACGCCAACAGGTAAACCCACTGACGTGAACCCTATGGGTGCCACTGTGCATGGTAATCCCGTTATCGAGCTGAAGGTCATCCAGAACAACTGATCCATATACTGTCTGGTTCCATCCGGTGTCTCTATGGTTCTCCCCGTCATCGGGTCGCTGTGATCATGGGGAAAAGCCGCAGTGTAATCAACAGGCATCAGAAAGACATCAATGTCCTCGAAGACCTTCTGCCACAATGCCCTTGCCTCTATCCTCTTCTCATCAAACATAATATGGTACTTATGAGGAGCTGTCCAGACCCACGCCATTAGCCCCATATCATCAACATCCTTCCTGAGAGCCATTTTCAGTGTATCCTCAAGGTCCTCGTCGCGCAACTGAACCGCCTTATCCATGTATCGTAGAAGCTTGAATAGATGATACTGTTCAGCTGGATCAATGCCTTCAGGCCAGCCCTCAACAAGGTTAGCCCCAGCAACACTGAGTCCCTGAATCACATCCGAGAGAACTCCCCGCACATCACCAGTTAAAGGACACAGAGGCTCATCAATAACATACCCAATCTGGTACTCATCAAGCCGCTCATGCCGTGGTTCAGTTAGCTTCCACGAATAAGCCTTGGACTCAAACTCATCAGGGCCCCCAATGACCTCCATCGCCAACTTCAGATCACTGGGTCTTCTCGCCAATGGACCCGGAGTAGACATCCTTGAAGCTGGACGATGAATCCCATTCATAGAGCCCGGTACGCTACCCCTAAGCGGCACTGTCCCGATGCTTGGACGGTGACCATATATCCCACAGAAGTGGGAGGGAATCCGTATA
>CAYTVK010000015.1:0-17926 GCA_964441725.1 uncultured Candidatus Bathyarchaeia archaeon
TGTATTTTCTATTCTCAATTAGCCTCACCAGACTTACTAACCCATCATAGTCTGCTTTCATGAACTGAATCTCATCAACTCCATTGAACCAAGATGGAATCTTTCCCTTTTTCTTCGCCTCTCTTAGTTCAAACCTTAACACAGCAGCTCTATGAATCATGTTTCTCCTCTCCCTATTGATCTCCGTGTCCTGTACTATTTCGCTCATCAGGTAGGCTTCATCTTTAGTGCCAATTGGGGTCAAGTATTCAATGGGTTCCGGAATCTGTCCAAACTCTGGGTTATGGGGCTCTGTTTGATACCAATAGGCTACGTTGCTGTAGTCTTGTTGAAGCATGTTAGCGTGTCCATGTTCTATCTCTACTGAGATTGAATCCGTGAACGGGATCGGATCAGGTATATGCAGCCTGTATGCGCTGTATCTACTGTTCACCTCATCCATAACCGTTAACCCATGATACGGTGCATGAAATGGCCCTTTATTCCAGAACCATCCACCTTGAAAATAGTCCTCCGTCCCTGTACCGATTACACTGGAGCGTTCCTCCTCATCTACCGTGATATATTCATCACCTTGTAGCATCAGTAGGCTTCCCTTATCGTAGCTCTGCATGCTCAATACGCATCCAGCGTAATGGCCTCTACCCTTGGCACTCAGAATCGTGTAGTTTTTGTCTATTTCTGTGGGGTTTTCTCTGTGATATTTGCAGTGGAAGTAGAGGTCTTCTTCGTTTACCTCTGTTTTATGGTACTGGATATTGTAGTAGAGATGTGTTACAGGGTGACTGCTTCGGTTCTCAACCTCAAGTAAGGCTTTCTCTCTGAAAGGCATGGGCCAGTAGCTGAAGAAGCCACCACTCGTCATTCCATGCATCGCGTTAAAGTGATGCACATACTCCGCGAAACCCGCACCATAAAAATCCCCCACAGGAGCATACACGCTGGGGTCATTCTCTCCATCCCAACTAAATTTCAGCAACAGGGGTCTCAACGCAAACGGGTCATCGGACATTAATGCCAGCCAAATTCTAGAAATAACACCGCTTCCATCGATCTCTCCTATCTTGTATGTTTCTCCGGGTTGAAGTATAACATAGTCTGCGTTTCCGTCATCTGGGTCATGGCTGCTGATCTGGCTTGTCTTCCAGTTCTTTGCTTTATGAATCGTTGATGGGGCTCCTAGGTGTTCCATGAATAAACCTTGGTTCTTCTTTGGTTAAGGTTTAGGCTTGCAGGTAGACACTGTGTTTTAGGAAAAATGGGTTAGTAAGTGTAGTTGCAGATGAAAGGTTCACGCCAATCCTTCCACCAGCCAACTATCCTGTTTCCTTCCTCTGTTACAATGAAAACATCCTTGTTCATCAATAATTCATCGTTAGTCCCATGAACAACAGGGGTGAAAACAATCACCATCCCCGGTTTAAGCACGGTCTCATCTGCCCCAGATAAATACGGAGGCTCATAATTCGTAACCCCCACCCCGGCTCCTACTGTGAGTTTGGGCTCCATCGTGATACCTTTTTCAGCGGCTACCTCTTTGACCGCCCCATAAATCTCGCTGGCTTTTACTCCGGGTTTGAGTTTGGCCTTCACAGTGTCCCTGAGTGTTAGAAGTTTCTGGTAGTCTGCTCTCTGTTCTTCTGTCATCTCTCCCATCGCTAACATTCTCGCACCGTTACACCAGTATCCTCGTAGAGTGGACACGAGCTCCATCCTCATCCACTCATGGTATTTTGGCACTCTATCGAATCCTATACCATACATGGGGGCTCCCGGCCACCACTTCTGAGCGTTTGTACCTGCCACTACCTGAGCAACCGCTTGATGTCCTACCTCGTCAAGTTCTCGCTCTAATGCATGGATTCGCACGTTCTCTGTGTTGCTCATCTCTCCCGCTGCCTGTACTACCAGAACGTGATGGGCCTGTCCTGCAAGGGCGTGGTCTGTTCTAGAAGCTGTTTCTTCTATTAGCTCAAGTTCTTTGATTGTCTTAGTTATTCTAAGCTCTCTTAGCATGTCGTCGCATGGCACTAGATTGAACTCCTCAAACGCTGCCTCAAGCCGATTATAGAGATTTAATGGTACTCTGTTTACATCTACACCGATCTTGCCTGTTTTCCTAACCGTGTTTTTCGCCAAGAGTACCGCTATTTCCACTATACTACTTGGGCTCCCGGGTCTCTCGGTATAGGTTCGTGTCTTGTTCACCCATGCGAGGTTCAGGAAGCTACTCTCCCATTCATGGGGTATAATGCAGGTAGCTGATTCTCCTCTCGGCCAGAAGACCGCCATATATCTGTCAGGGAATGCCTGTGGGAAGTGGAGGTATGCTCCTGTTAGATACTGTAAGTTATCGTACCCGAATACTAGAAGGCCGTCGTATCCTCCTTCCTCTATGGCTTTGTTGACTTTTTCAATTATCTCTTCTTTCATCTCTTCAGCCTCCTAGTGGGTTGCCCTGAGCCCGTAGACTGGGTAGAGCTTGTCCCATGTCTTATACCAGCTCAGCTTTCTGTTGCCGTTCTCTGTTATAGCGTAGACATCTTTGCTGTGAATCAGTGCCTGTCTCGGCCCATAGGTGTAAATATCCAACGCAATTACCATGCCCGCCTTTAGCTCCGTACTGCAGCTCAGGTTCAAATAAGGTGTCTCATGGTGGCTGGCACCTACTCCATGCCCGATTCCCGGTTCTTTCCAGAAGCCAACGGCCTGCTTCTCTGCAGTTCTGACGACGTGGGCATAGACCTCATTGCAGGCTACCCCCGGTTTCAGCATCTCCAGAGCCGCTGTTTTTAGTTTGAGGTTTTCCTTGTATGCACTCTCTTGATCTTGGGTGGGCTTCCCGATTGATCCCATCCTCCCGATGTTAGTCCAGTACCCCATGTAATGAGAACTTACATCCATGCGGAATATCTCGCCCTCTTTCACCCAGCCTCTCTGAGGCGTGTAATAGATCTGGCCATCGCTGCCGAATGCGCTGTTGAGTAAACCTACTCCGCTTGCACCATTCTCGTTTATGTGTACCCTAATTCTCTCTGTGACCTCAGCAATAGTGTATCCAGGGGTCTCGACTGTTCCTTCAAGGTGCATCAACGCGTAAACTATTCCCCTGTCGGCTTGTTTGCATGCACGCTCTATGAAATCGATCTCTCCCCTTGTTTTTATTATCCTGAGATCTCTAAGCATTGGGTCAGCTGGTTCCCAATCCACATTGGGAAGCTTTCCTGATAATGAGTCCATCAATCCCTTTGAGACTCTGGCAGTGTCAATACCAATAGTATTCTTATCGAGTCCCATGCCAACAATTAGTTCCTCAACTGCTTTGACAAAAGCACCCGTCTCATATCCTTGGTTCTCGTCATAGACGAGAATTTCCCCCGACCATCCTTGGTCCACCAGTGCCTGAGACCAATCCTGAGGCACTATAATTACTTGTGCTCCTTCTTTGGGTAGTAGGGTTGCGGCTTTTCTTGATGGATAATTTTCTGCGAAGGGCAGGACTGTCCGCGTCATATAGTTGAAGTTGTCCACGCCCATTGCTAAGACTGCGTCGTACTCGGTTTCAGCAACTGCGGCTTCGATTTTTTCTTTGAGTTGATCCATTTTGGATGCTCCTTAATGTTTAGAATCCCTATTACAGCTAAACTAGGAGATATATCTCTTGCATATAAGCAGTTTTCGATATCTGGGTGGCTCATTTATATATAGGAGACATGGGGATGATGGTTTTTCAAAGATTTTAATCATGATTTTGACGTGGAAACATCGTGGAGATGTAATTTTCTGATCAATCTATAAATTATACCCCGTCTTAGCTTGATCAGATTAAGATGGAAGTAGGAAAAAAAGCCCCAGACTTCACGTTGGTTAATCAAGATATGCAAAAAGTCTCTCTCAGCGATTACAAGGGAAAGAACGTGGTCCTCGCTTTCTACCCCGGTGCATTTACCAGTGTATGCAAGAAAGAGATGTGCACTATAAGAGACGATATCGCCAAACTTGAAGACCTTGTGGCTCAAGTACTTGGAATTAGCGTGAATGATCCCTTCAGTAACAAGGCTTTTTATGAAGAAAATGTGCTCAACTTTCCCCTCCTCTGCGATTACAACCGGGAGGTTGTGAAGAAGTACGGTGTCTATCATGAGAACTTTGCTGGGCTTCAGGGTTACACTGCTGCAAAGCGTAGTGTGTTTATCTTGGATGGCGCCGGGATTATACGGTATATGTGGGTATCTGATAATCCGGGTGTTGAGCCTGATTATCATGAAATACGGAATCAGTTATCCAAGTTAGCTTAATTTTTACCTAATTTTAATCATGTTTATTAAATAATATTTAATAATCTCAAGAATAATTCTTTCATTGGAGATTCTATGAAAAGTTACATTAAACTCTATGGACCACCTCTTTCTGATGCACTGAAGGTTCTAAGAAAGTTGGCTATCGACTTCCCAGAAGTCTGCGTAATGGACACTGCCCTCGAAGCCAATCTTGGACTGGGAAGCGTTAAAGGACAAGGCGGTATTCCTGGAGCCGGTGGACGAGGCTCGTTAAACTCGGTTGACTTCGTTATGAACTCCTTTGGGGGACCAGATGAGATCGATGAGGAACGATGTAACACCATCATCAGCAAGAGCGGTGAGAGCGTCGGAGAGTACGATTTCTACTATGAGTGGTTCAAGAAGCCCACAGTGGCACAGATCGAGGAGCTTATTGGAAAGATCGATGAAACCCTCGCCCCAATTGGCGTCAGGTACACCATTACCTCCAAGTAGTTTTCCTACTTTTCTCTAATCATAGCCATTACTTTTTCCACACTGTCTGTTGGTAGGTTGCACACAAAATCCCTGCACACGTAGACCATAGGGTTCTTAGTTGCCCGTATCTCAGCCAGATATGGTATTGCTTCAGCAAGTTCAGGGGTTAAGACATGAATGATTGTATTGGGTAGAAACTCCCTCGATAACTCCTCTGTAAATGTCTCCAGATTTTCCCCCGTTAATACCACCTCTGTGCTTGGTCCAAATGCGAAATCGAGTCCAACTAAGAACATGGCGTATGCATTTGACGCACCTAATACGTTTGATGAGAAGTATCTTGACAACTTATCAGCGTCTTCCTTTAAACTCGTGTCTCCTGTAAGCCTCGATAGTCTCAATAGATTGTAGAACGCCACGGAGTTGCCGCTTGGTATCGCGCCATCGTATAACTCCTTTTTTCTTGTGAGAAGGTTCTCTCCCTCATTTCCTGTGAAGAAAAACCCACCATTTGGGTCATTGAACTTTTCAATCATTATCCTGTTTAGTTCTGTTGCTTTATCTAGGAAGCGTTTTTCATGTGTCGCCTGATATAGTTCGATAAAAGCCCAAATCATGAAGGCGTAGTCATCGATGAAACCATTGATGTTGGCTTCCCCCTCCCTATATCTGTGAAGCAGCATGTTACCGTCAAACATCGTGCTGGTGATGAACTCCATTGATCTCACTGCTTCTTCGATGTATTCCTCTATGTGGAAAGCTCTCCCTGCCTTGCAGAGGGCTGCTATCATTAAGCCATTCCAGTCAGTCAAAATCTTGTCATCAAGAATGGGTCTAGCCCTCATTTCTCTGGCTTCAAAGAGCTTGTTATTTGCCTCTTCCAGAACCTTATTTTCAGCTATATCCTGTTCCAGATGTAGTATGTTTTTGCCTGTTCTTCTTTTTGATGCCTCGTCCAGATAGTTACCCTCTGGCTTTACACCGTAGACCTCGATGATCTGATCAAATTCCTCTGCGGTTAGTATCGCTTCCAGCTCATCCGTGTCCCAGAGGTAAAATTTTCCCTCCTCTCCCTCACTGTCTGCGTCCTCTGCCGAGAAGAAGCCTCCATCCAGTGCTGCAATGTCCCTTAGCACGTATGTTATGATCTCTTCCCCAGTTCTCCTATATTCTTGACGCCCAGTTGCTTGGTAAGCCTCTGTGTAAGCCATAAGCAGCATGGCTTGATCGTATAGCATCTTCTCGAAATGGGGAACCAGCCACTCCCTGTCTGTGCTGTACCTGTGGAACCCATATCCGATGTGATCATAGATGCCTCCTCGATGCATCTCTCTGAGAGTCTTTTCCACCATCTCCAACGCTTTTTCGTTCCCTGTTCTTCGCCAATATCGGAGTAGAAACAACAGGTTATGTGCACTGGGAAACTTTGGTGCAGGGCCAAAGCCACCATATTTCTCATCATACGCGTCTTCCAAGAGCGTGAATGCGGTATCAAACACGGTTACTGGGATTTCCTCGTCCCCTCCTTTACCGCTACCTAAACTGATGGCCACGTTCTTGCTGATGGCTTCCAGCCTCTCCCTCTGATTATCCCAGTAATTTTTTATCTGAGGGACGAGGTCCAGCATACCTATCCTGCCATAACGGGACTCCTTTGGGATGTATGTGGCTGCGTAGAATGGTTTCTTATCAGGCGTCATGATGATGGTTAGTGGCCAACCGCCTCCGCCTGTAAGCATCTGGGATACAGTCATGTAGACTCCGTCAATGTCTGGTCTTTCTTCCCTGTCTACTTTGATGTTGATGAAAACATCATTCATGAGTTCAGCGACAGCTGGATCGGTGAAGCATTCCTTTTCCATCACGTGACACCAGTGGCACGTTGAGTAACCGATACTAAGAAAAATCGGCTTATCCTCTTCATTCGCCTTCTTAAATGCCTCCTCGCCCCATGGATACCAGTCAACGGGGTTGAAGGCATGTTGAAGCAGGTAGGGGCTCTTCTCGTCAAAGAGTCTATTAGGCTGTGACATTGGCTCTGTTTCCTTATTTTCCTTGATAGACGTTGTGGTACGCCCATTCTAGAAGAGGTTTTCTCTCTGGGCGTGTAGACTCTCTTTCAATCTGGCTCTCACTTAAACTAGGATGAATCTCCTGCATCTTCTTGCCCACAATAATCAGCGCCAGTACAGTGTATTCATCAGGGATGCCCAGTATCTCTCTGACCTTTTTAGGGCTGAAACCCGCGATGGGGTGAGCCACTAAATCTAGCTCTGTGGCTCTCAGAATCATGGTGGCTGTGGCCATGCCGAGATCAAACTGGTGATAGATTCTTTCATGTATCTGGCAGTCATCCTCTGGCTTGCTGAACGCTGCTATTATCATGGAGGCTTGTCTTGCCCAGGCGTTTCCCCGTGTAAGAGCTTCAAACATTTCCTCCAGTTTATCTTTCTCGTAGACGAAGACATATCTCCACGGCTGGTTATTATTGCAGGAAGCACTGAGCTGTGCATGTTTAGCTAAATCCTCTACGATTTCCCGTGTTATATCGACATGTTGAAGAGATCTGTACGCTCTTCTCGCATGGATTGCCTCTGAGACGTTCATCCTTTTCACCCCTGCAACTCATTTAATTTTTCCAGTATTTTATCCACATGACATTTTCCCCTGAGGCCTCTTAAACCGACTACTCTCCTCTCTGGGTCCTGTAGACAGAAATCCGATGCTTCTTTCCCTATCTTTAATTCACTCATAATAGTCACCAGAATGATCTAAAGGTAAAAATGGGGTTATTTAAAGGTCTCAAGTTTCCCGGATATTATAGAATGCTCTCTGAATCACTTCAGGAAGCGCGGGATGAATATGCAAGGCTTCCACTAACGGGTACACGGTTCCCTCCCCGGCGTTCATAACATTGATCACTTCCTGAATCAAGATGGGTGCATAAGACCCTACGATGTGGGCTCCTAGAATCTTGTATTTCTCCTTGGTTATAATGACCTTAACATATCCATCCTCCTCAGCCATCGCAGCTCCCTTCGCTGTATCAATGTAATTATACTCTCCGATGTAGAACTCAAGCTCCCTGTTTCTCGCCTCTTCCTCTGTCAACCCAACTGAGGCTACCTGAGGCCAGCTAAAAACAGCGTAGGGAACGAGCTCATAATTCAATGGGTGGCTGTGTCCATGGCTGAAGCTGTGCCAGACGATTTCCGCTTCCTTGTTGGCTACATGCTTGTACATTGCTTTACCTATGGCGTCGCCGAAAGCCCATATCTTAGGCTTGCTGGTTTGATACTCTTCATCAACCTTGATGTATCCTCTGTCATCAACCTCGACCCCCGTTTTCTCCACCTTTAATAAATCCGCGTTACTCCTTCTCCCAGCCGCTAAGAAAATTGAGCCTACGATAAACTCCTTGACCTCTCCACTCTTCTGTTTAGCTATAACCCTGATTTTTTCGCCTTCTTTCTTGACCTCTGTTACCTCTATGTCGGTCTCGATGTGCATCCGCTGCCTCATGCTTGTGGTTAGAATCTCTGATATCTCGGGCTCTGTATGCTTGATTAGTCTCGGGCTTCTGCTCAGGAGAGTCACTTCCACTCCCATGCTTGAGAAGAAGTGTGCCATCTCGCATGCGATGAAACCTCCTCCTATTATGGCCATGCTCTCGGGTTTTTTCTCTAGGTCCCAGACGTTTTCGTTAGTTAGGTATGGTATTGTTTCTATTCCCTTTATCGGGGGGATTAGTGGTCTTGCGCCGCTTACCAGAAATATGTTATCTGCTTTGATGACCTCGTCTCCTACCTTCATTGTGTAGTTGTCGATGAATTCTCCCTTCACAGGATAGTACGTTAACCCCTCTACCTGATCCATTGACTCCTCTATTGGCAATCTATCATGTTTTACGAATTCACGTGTTCTCTTCATTATTCCGGGGAAATCGATCTCTTCTATACGTGCCTTTATCCCCAGCTCTTCCGCGTGTTTGATTATATTTACTATGTCAGCTGGGTAGATAACCATCTTTGAAGGTATACAGCCCGTGTTCAGGCATGTTCCACCTAGTTTTCCCATCTCCACCAATGCAACTTTCAGTCCATTGTTCACCGCAGCGTCAGCTATCATCATGCCGCTTCCGCTACCAACTACTAGGACATCAAAATTCTTCATGTAAGAAATTCATACAGGGGTGAATAAAAAGGGGGGGATTACTCAAGCTTAGATTTACCGTACTTGCTGTAGTATTCGACCCAGAGGTTTCTCATCTCATCGCTTAGACTGTCCTTTATGAGGTTGTAAATCGTCTTAATATTCTGGATACTGAATACATTGAGATTCAGCTCTTTTTCCAGGTACTCAACAGCGCTAAGGTCTTCGACATTGTCCTTATCTCCCAGACGCTCAAAGCGATCTACGGCTATCACAAGTCCAACTATCTTGTGGTCTCCTAGAAGCCTTAACTTTTCTATAGTCTCAACCTTGGTTATTCCCGTGGTTATAGTGTCGTCTACTACCAGTATTCGTTGACCGGGTTTGAAGTAACTGGCGCCAACTAGCACGCGATCCGTGCTGAGGTCGCCGTAGTTTTTCTCTTCTTTTCGGTCATACATGTACCGCTTATCCATACCGTAGAGTTCCTTGAGTCCTTCGCATGTCAGTGTCGCTAAACTGATGCCCTTGTAGCTTGGGCCGAAGACATAGTCAAAGTCGGGTATGTCTCCTCTTTCCATGAGTAAGGCTATGTAGCTTGCGAATGCCCATTTTACTTTGGCTAGGCTCTCGCCGTCTGTTAGTGCACCTAGGTTGATGAAGTATGGGCTTGGTCTGCCGCTCTTAAGTATGAAAGGCTGGTCTGGGCTGGGTGGGAACCTTAAGGCTCCTCCCTTAATCAGGGCTTCTAGGAATACTTGCTCGATCTTAGCCTCTGATACCAGTCCTCCGCCCTCTACCTTGAACTGTTCGCTCTGGATGTTCTCAAGTATCGATCCATACCATGTTACACTACCACAGTATTCGCAGTGAAGCTTGGTTTCCTCAAGCCGCTCCCCCGTCTCGACCTTGAAGTTGGTCTCAGGGGCCGCGAACTCATTATTCGTTGGGCATAACAGGTTAGGGCACTTGAAGACTCCCTTAATCTTCTCGGGGACCTTTATCACCCTCTTCTCCTTAACCTCCCAGTCCTGTATTATATTCAGGGTGGAGTTCGGGGCGACGAAGGCGATCATGTCTATCTCACTCGATGTGAGATAGGTTCCCTCTATCTTTATCAGGTCCTTCTTTCCGAGGCTTCCGCTTACAACGTTCTGCGCGATAAGAGTCTCTGCGTCGCTTGGCTGCTTGAGTAGCTTGAGAACGAGGAAGGCTTTCCCCGCGGGGATGTGATCTATTACTATCCCATTCTCTATCTTGCTTACCAGCAGTTGTCTATTAGACAAATGGTTTCCCGCATCATTGCGTGCAACTGAATAGAAAAATGTTGCTAATTGTAAAAAATGGGGGTGATTATGGATCTGGATGTACCTGTGCGCACCAGTCGATGTTTACGAGTTCATAGCAGAGGCCCAGTCTTTGCGTATCCGTTTGTTCTTCTGCCTCCATGGGTGTCCCTTGGGTCGTTGGCGTCCTTTGTTAATTGTCCATTCTGCCAGTCTCCTCCTACTCCTTGGACGGTTCTGTCAGAAAACAATGCATAAGCCCACGTGTTTCTGAGATAGTCTCCCTGTGTATAATGGATGTCCATTATCCAACCGCTACACCAGTCGGTGATAGGTATCATGCTGTTTGCGAAGGCATCGACTCCATCATACTTGAGGCCTAATCCCTGGTTCTCATCGATGAGTTCACCGTACCTACTGAAACCTACCTGTATGCTAGTGTCTTCCCATGGGTAGAGAAAGTATGTGTCAGTGTCCAATACTCCGTAGTCGTTGAAGTATGTGCCGCCTCCGGGTACCTCTGGTGGTAACGCTACGAGTGTTAGTGGTAATGTCCATATGCTTGATAGTGTTAGTATTGCTAGTACTAATATTGTTAATCGAGAATTTTTTCTTCTCATTTACGTTTCCCAGAGAAAAGACAATTTTTAGTTGATTAAAATACTAAGTCACTGGGTGTCACTGATGTGGTGACACTTATTTCTAATGTAACTTGGATACATTTTATAACTCGTCATCATCTCGGTGACTGAGCAAACTTTGCTCAACACATTCGATCAGTTTTCCTGCCATTAACTCCAGAAAATCATTCTCCGAGTACTCTAAAAAAAATAGAATCCTTTCGCCCCCTCGACCTGTACTCGTCTCATAGAGGATTAACCCTTTTTTGGCCATATCGTCGAGAAAATGGTACACTGTTGCTCGGGAGACTTTGATACCCGCTTCCTCTCGTACGTGGCACCAAGCCTCTTTGGTAGTATATTTTTTCCATGGAGATTCTCAGAGAAGTTTTAATGTTAGAATCTGCCATTCCTTGAAAAGTGTCTTGAGGCCGTTTTTTCAGGGTTGAACTTGATAGCAGATTGCATCATTATTTTTCCCGAGTCTATACAGATTAATCATTACTTAGATAACGTTGGAATTGCTTGGTTACAGTATTTAATTAAAAATAAAATGTAAAACTATTGTTATGACCTCGATCCCAAATGATAGAGGTCTGCCTCCGCGGCGATAAATCCAAAGCCAGCCCATCCCTCAACAGATACTATTTCTTTCAGAATCTTGACTGCCTTCTTATCATCATTGTAGTGATACCAATTAGCCACTCCATAGCCTATGGTTACTAAACCAAGGTCACCCATGTCTCGTGCCTTTGTCATGAGTTCTTCTGGGGTGTTTTCACCCTTGTACATCATGAGGCAATTATAGTAGTGGTGGTTCTCGATTACATCCATGTCATCGTTGATGTTTTCTAGGATTTTATCTGCGTCTGCTTTTCTTCCCAGACGCCTCATGGTCATATAGTACCAGTGTGATGTGGCGATTACTTTGTCGTCTATCTCTGAAGACTTCATACACATCTCGTATGCATCTATTGCCTTCTCAAATTCAGCTTTCAAGTAGTATGCTAACCCAAGATGATACCAGATGTTAAAATGCAGACTGCTAACAGGAATTCCCCTAGCGTTGGGAATTCCATCGGGCTCAATCTCGTCAGGCTTACCCTTTATCAACTCAGCTGCTTTTTCGAGGTCGTTTATTGCTTGATTAAAAAACCTCAAGCTGATGAATCTATGACCCCTGTGCCTGTACATTCTTGGGTCCTTTGGATGTTTTTTGATTCCCATACTGTATACCGCGACGGATTCCCTGAATCTACCGAGATAAGCGGTTCTTCTTCCAAGCCATATTATATTATCAGCGTCATCTGGGTCTCTCTCCCAATTCTTCAAAGCCTCATCATAGAGTCTGCTCTGCTCTTCCATGATCTCTGGACGAAGAGGTGTCGTGAATAGTGGCTCACCGAAGAGACTGAAGGTCTCGGGATCGCCGGGTAACTCAACTGTTGGCATTTCTATCACCAGAATATCATGTGATGTGAATGGGGTATGTTTAAGCTTGCTGTAAGGTTTTAAGGTGGTTTGATTATTCTAGGTGGATAAGAGGCTTAACTTTGGCTGGAGGAAATAACTGGAATCGTACACAAACGACGATGGCGCTAATAATAATCATAATGGTCTCAGGTTTCTTAGGTCTCTGGTTCTGGGAACCCACTGAAAACATCAGCTTCACGCAACACGGCACAATAGGCGTTATAGAAATCTCAGGGGTCTTAGATGACAGTAACTATGCGCATATTCTCTCCTCTGCTGTACAGGAAGCAATTAAAGATGACTCGGTGAAGGCAGTTGTACTCGAGATAGACAGTCCCGGTGGCTCTGCTTACCTCGTTGAACAGGTTTATCTTGATTTACTTGAGTTAAAGTCGGAGAAACCACTCGTGGCATCTATATCCATGGCTTTATCGGGTGGATATTATATCGCTGTCGCAGCTGATCACGTTTATGCGTTGCCTTCAGCTATGGTTGGTAACGTTGGCGTCATCGGTACTGGTCCAGGGTGGATCGTTCCCAGCGAGACAACGCTGGAGACTGGCCCCCACAAGATCACAGGGTTTAGCCCCGAGCTATTCCCATTTAACTTAACCACGGTTTTAGATGGCTTCAGCCACGCTGTTGAGGCCGGTAGAGGCGATGCATTAAAGATCCCAATGTCAAGTGTGCTTAAGGGTTCTATCTGGATGGGCGTGGAGGCGAAGAACAATGGATTGGTTGATGAATTAGGTTCGCAGGAGAGCGCAATTAAATACGCTGCCCAGTTGGCGAATCTTAATGATTATGATGTAGAGTCCCTTGTTGCCCGTGTCGCCAACAGTACGTTATCTCTAAGTTCCGCGTATCCCAGCCTAGCTGATCTTAACGAGAAGAATCCCCCACCAGCCATCTACTATCTTTACATGCCACAGGACATCTACGCTCAGAGTACAATACCACAGAATGAATCTAAGCCATTAAACATCTCAAGCGTGAGTGGTGATGTGCTTGTGGATGTCAGTCATGGTAACGCCGTTGGACCTTGGATATTGGATGAATTCACGAAGCTCCTAACTGAGGAGGGATTGTACGTGGGCTATGCGGAAAACTGGAGTAGTCTTGAAGCGGCTCTGAATGGTACACGTGCCCTCGTGGTGGCCTGTCCCTCTGTATATTATTCTAACGATGAATATGAGACTATCAAAACATGGGTTAACCACGGTGGAACACTGATTCTCTTGGGCGATGCAAGCGCCGAGTTCCTGAACCAAAACACGCTTCAGGGTCCCTTAAACAGTTTGAGTGATCACTGGGGCATCCACTATGGAAACGGGTATCTGTACAATTTAGATACTAACTACGGCTTCTATAGAAACGTAATCGTAAATGATATTCGTGATAGCTTCCTCTCCGAGGGTGTAGATCAGCTCGTATTCTACACCGCTGGACCTGTTTACTCAAAAAGCAGGGGCTACATGTCAACACCCACCTCAACTTATGACAGCGTCACCGAGCGAGCATCCAATTACGATGTAGTAGCCATCTATAAAGTGGGTGATGCAAGAGTAATTGCATTCGGGGATATGACTTGGCTCATGGAGCCCGATGTAAATGCAGCTGACAACTATCAGCTACTCCAAAACCTTGTTGACTCGATAGCCTCAACAGGTTAATCATTGGATAGCTCTAAGGCTACAGCTACCCATACTTTTGCAGTCTTCACCAAGCTGTCTATGAAGACGAACTCGTCTGGTCCATGGGCTCCTGCCCCTATTGGGCCAAAGCCTATAGTCTGGATTCCTATCTGTCTGTAGAGTCGTCCGTCTGTGCTTCCAGCCCATGTTGCGTAGAGTTCAGGTTTTTGCCCTAAAGCGTTCTTTACCGCTTTCATGAATGCTTGTCCTAACTCGGATTCTGGTGAAGTGTAATTAGCCGGAGTATATACCCAATCACAGTTCTCGTCCTTTGGTGCGATAAACTCCCAACTCCAATCAGGGTCACCCTCACCAGCCTTAGCCAAGTCCTCTGTTACTTCTGCAACAACGTCATCAGCTGTCTCACCGATTATTAGACGCCTATCAACGGTAATAGTGCACTCTGCTGGCACCTGATTTGTGATTACTCCTCCCTGTATTATGTTGACACTTTGCATCGGGTGGCCTATCCACTCGTGAAATTTGTCGATGTGGTGTTCAAGAGCTAGTACTCCTTTACTTGCCTTCGCTATGGCGTTGATTCCGCTAACTCTTGAAGCCGCTGTATGAGCTGCTCTGCCAAAGAACTTTATCTGGTATCCGAACATGCCCCGCTCTGCTACCCTTACCTGTAGATTACTCTGCTCACCTATGACCACATAATCCGGGCGTCTGAGTTCTCCCGTCTCTATCATATCCACCAGTACCTTGCTTCCAGCTGAAGCTCCTTTTTCTTCATCTGGCACTAGATGAACTCCAACACTGATGGGGAGATCAAGGTTCTTCAATATCTCAAGGAGATGAATCATTACGGCACAGCTGGCCTTCATATCGCTTGAGCCTCTGCCATAAAGCACTCCATCTTCTACTATTGGCTTCCAAGGCTCTTTGGTCCATGCATCTGGTTTGGCTATCTGTACAACATCAAGGTGTCCGTTAAAAATCAGCTGCTTCTCAGCCTCTGGGTTGAGACAGGCATAGATAATTGGGCGATCCTCCGAGCCATATACCTCCACGTGGACTCTCATATCCTCAAGGAGACTCCTAGTGTGCTCCATTACTGCTTTTTCTTCGCCTGTTACGCTTGGAATCTCAATAAGCTGCTTTGATAACTCAACGATTCTTTTCTCGTCTACTTGCTTTAATGCTTCTTCTAGACTAGTCATAGAGTATCGTAGGCTCTTCGTTGATTTAAAACTCTCATAGCTCTATGATGGTATCATCTTTAAACTTCTTGAAAGTGGTCTGAGCCTTATTTGCGGTTCTTCTTATGATGGGTTGTTCACACATAGCCCATTTACTGATGAGGTTCCTGTTCTCATAGTAGCGCCTATCCAGCATCCAATAACAGCACCAGTCATCCTTTCCCCTGATTCCTCTTCCTAAGCTTTGATTAGCTGACCTAAATGCATCCATTGTGTACCATTTATTCCCGAGCCCTTTCTTCTGTTTATCAAAGTAATTCATCTGGGCCTTCACAAGGGGGTCACTATAATTCGCGTATGGGACTCCAACAAGAAATATGCCTCTGGCTTGGTCGTCAGGGAAGTTACTTCCTTCACTGTTTCTTCCTCTGAATACGCAGCAAAGAACAGCGCCTCCGATGCTTATCGCCATTTTTTTGTAGCGAGTTACAACGTCCCGGTTTTGGCGCGCGTCTCTGCCTTCTCTGAATAGCTGTTTTCCGCCAAGGTATGGTAGCCCATTTCTGTTCTTGATTATGTCTTTCCGAGTCCAGTCATCGATACATTTGTTCATAAATCCACGCTGAGTGAAGAAGATTAGAGCACCCTGACTTACCTCCCCTAAATCCTCAGAGATGGTTTTTCCCATCTTGGTTATCATCTGCTCTGTTCTCTCATTGTAAGCAGATGATATCCCAGTGTCTATAGTCATCTTGATCTTGTCTGATTTCTGGATCGGTGAATAGACTCTTTTCTCGGCTTTCTCCTGTCCAATTATCTCAGAGAAGGTATCTATGGGGCTAAGGGTTCCACTCATTATGAGAACTCCGTCGGCGCCTCTTACGACTGGTTCAACAGCGAGGCTCGGATCGAGGCATCTGTACTCGATCACTGGTGCACCGTAATAGTTTCTTGTATAGAGTCCAACGTATTTGCTCTTCTGACTAGTCTCCAAAAGCTCGAAAAACTCCAGTAAACCATTAAGATAGCTCACAGGTGGATTCCCGCTCTGAATCTTCTTAGACCTGATTGCATCCACTAGCGTTGCATGGCCTTCAATGAATGTATGAATGTCTGTATTAAGCACTTTTTCAAGCTCTTCTACCAATATGTTGGGTGAAACCAGTCTCGGTTTTCCCTTATCACTTTTCAGAAGATGCTCTCCAAGCCTATTGATGTATCTCGGAGATTTACCTATTAGCCTCATCTCCTCTGCTGCTGCGCTCAGCCCTCTCTCAGTGAGTGTGTCGCTGAGTATCTCCTGCCCAACTTGGTCAATGTTGTGACCCTCGTCCAGTATCAATATCTTCTTTTCAAGATCAAGACCAGTCATCAAACGGATCATGGGGTTGAAGATGTAAGGATAGGGAGCGACTATCACGTTTACCTCCTGAGCCATACGCCTCGAGAGGAAATATGGGCACATCTTACGCTTCCTGCCCTCTTCAATCAGTTCTCGTCTACCGAGGATAATAGGCAAGTTGCTTGGAGGCTTTTCGATCTCATAAATATAGGAGCACTCGCCGTCTTTTCTTAGTGTGTGGCATAGTTCCTGTGCCTCGTTGTTTGGTAGTTCTCTGCAGTCGGGGTTGATGCATAGAAAGCTTCTGCTAGCAAGATTTACCGCTGAATATTTTTCACCAGATTTCTCGTTTACGCTCTTCAGTTCAAGCAGAACCTGCCTGACCTGTTCATGAGTTCTTGTCGCGTAGATAATCTGTTTTCCCGTTGGAAGCAAACAACTCAAAGCACTAACAGTCTTACCGAACCCGTTACAGGCTTCAGCTATCAACACTTTACCTTTGCTCACTGTTCTCTGAACATCTTCAATGAAATCGACCTGCGGTGGATAAGGCTCATATGGGAAGAGTTCTCTCCAATCCTTTCTGTTTCTTTCTCCAGAGACTACTTGGAGAAGAGTTTTACAGTCTCGACAAAACCTATCCTCCTCGTATTCATCTACAGTATAGACTCTGCTGCACTGTGGACACTGTATCGAGGAAGCCATCGCAGTACCCATATGGGTGATTAATTATTAAATCACATGTTTCCGAGAAAACCTTAGGCTTACTCGGTTGTTAACACGTTTCTCATGTTTCTCTTGAACCTAATCCAAGCATCCTTTATCCCTGTGATGGAGACCTGCTGCAAGTTAATAGCCGTCAAGCCATTAGGTTCAATGATTAAAATAACGAAGAGGAAAATGATCGGGATCAGAGCCTCGTACGAACTCATATGTACTCCAATTGCATTGATGAGTGCCCAGACAATCATCTTCGTTGATAAAGCAATCAAGAAGCCACCTATTATAGCCCCAGTTACACTTCCCAGACCACCAAGAACACTACCAGCCATGACGTTCACGAGCAATGCATCACTGTAGTTTACGCTAGTACTCAACCACATCGAAATGATTGAACCAGCTAAAGCCGATAAAGCCCCTGAGACAAACCATGAGAAAACATGAACAAATCTAACATTCACACCAAGTCCCATGGCAAGCCCCTCATCCTCGGCCGTTGCTCTCATCGCGATACCGTGTTTTGACCACCTCAAGAAGATTTGAAGTAACAGTACAACCATTAAGACAGTTACCGGTGCGATGATCCCAATAGCTGGTATACCATTAATTCTAAAATCATAGCTATAAATATTGAATCCTTGACTCTGAATTCTATTATCAACCAGTAACCAGTAGCTGAAGATAGCCAGCATCTGTGTAATCAACTGACTTATGATGTAGAATGTGAAAGTTAGCGT
>CAYTVK010000016.1:0-17862 GCA_964441725.1 uncultured Candidatus Bathyarchaeia archaeon
AGTCCTTGTAATCCGAGAAGGACTCGTAGATTTCCATTGCCTGTTCTTTAAGGCAATCAGGGAAATTATGGTCTTTTTTAATATCTCTAGCGAGGTACGCCATTCGATGTTTGAGCCAGTAATAATCCTCAAGAATCATGCTGTATCCAAGCTCATAATCCATTGCCTTCAAATGCGCCCCGTAGATCACCTCTTTAGGAGTCTCTATCCTCGTCTTCTTGTTAATCTCTACACCTGCTTCCTTGAGCCCACTGATCTCGATGATAGAGTGCAGCAGTAGATACTCGTTTCCGAGCCTATCCCTGAATGTTATCTTCGATTCCTTGAAGTTCTCTCCTGTGAGGTAATCGTATAGTTCTTGAGATGTGCACATGTTAAGCTCAAACTCGAACTCATTCAATAATTCAAATACCTGATTGAGTCTGAACTCGATGATTTCTTTTATCTCCTCATAGGGTGGAGCTGCCATGTATGTTCAGCACCATTCTACATGTTTAAAATTAGCGGAAAAGAGACTGGACATCATTCTCACTTTTTACTATATTCAGGGGTAGGGATGTGCCAATCATAGCCTCTTTCTGTGACCACATACTCTGGCCAAGGAAGATCGATAGGCGGGTCCCATTCAGAGTCTAGCTGTGGCGGCTCATATTCCTTCTTGATGCGTTCCGACCACTCGTCTTTACATGCCTTAAGCTTCACAGGGTCCTCGAATAGGTCCAGCAGTGTTCCACTGATGGCTTTACCTGCAGTATAGATGGTTCTGTCGATAGGGCCTTTTACCCCACCAAGGTATAGATATGGCCATCTGGGCAGGCGTTCACCGGGTACGGTGATAGATGGCCTGTAGACCTGTATCCAGACTCCCGGACAGTGCCACTGGAACTCGACATAGTCGTCGCTTCCGAACTTTTTCTGGTGGCTGGGGATGACACTTCTCCACATCTTTTCCCACTCATCAGGTGTTGTGAGTTTCTCGTTGAATGGCTCCGCTTGTTCAGTGTACCCCATGTTGCTCAGGAGTTCGTTTGCAAGTTTCTTGTCTCCATCTGTGAACTTCGGTGGTCCAACGAGCTCTAGGTTCTCATATGCAAGGTCTGCGAGGTTTTTATTGAATAGCCCTGTCCTCTGTTTTGTAACCCATCGGATCGTCAGCTTTGTTCCCGTAATTCTTGCCACGTTCTCAGCGTTATTTATGAGCACTTTGGCTATCTGTTCTTGCTGCTTCAGACTGGGGCTTCTGAAGGCATACTGGATGATACCCAGTCTTGGAGGCATGTTGTCAGCCGTCGCCTGCCCAGCCGCCATCACCGCTTCGTTGATGCTCCACAGCCCAGTATTAGGAATCATAGCCTCCTTGGTGTACTTTGTCGTCGTGTACATCAAAGCAACCGCGTCCAAGGCACCCGGAGTACGAGCGTTTCTGGGTAAATCATCTGCGTATGAGATCCATTTCTCTGGCTCATCGCACTCAAAGATGAAGGCTGCGTTCCAGTAACTTCCCCACTGAGTCTCATACATCACCGTGGTGTAAGCCCTAGGATGCCACCCCACCATGGCGTCCAATCCCTCAAAACACCCCTTTGCGGCGAACCAACTCTTGGCGCATACCTTCTCAGCGGGAGTACCATAGACCTTAACGCTACCCTCGATGCCATGTTCCTCCAAGGCGTGTTTCGTCGCGACTGCTCCAATCAAGGCACCGACACCCAGTGCACTATGCGGATCAGTATGCCCAGCCCTGTATGGGTTAGCCGCTGACCTGTATGGAACCTGATCCTGCCACGCAGATGGAACCGCGTCGTATTCACAGTATGTGCAGAGTATTGGTTTTTCCTCTCCCCAAGTTGCTTCATATGCTGTAGGCATCCCAGCGATTCCCTGAACTACGTCGAATCCCTCTTTTTTATGGAAATCAACGAATGCCTTGGCTGATTTATATTCGCGGAAACTGGTCTCAGCGTAATTCCATATAAGTTGATGAAAATCAGAGACCCTTTCCGAGTTATCATCTATCCATTTAAAAGCCGTCTTTTTTGCTTCAGTTAGCTTCGTCAAAACGTGTTCACGAGTATCTACGGCACATTTGTCGTATAAAACAATTAGAGCTCACGTTATTTAACAAAAAATAAATAAAAAAAATAATTAAGGGTTGTGTTTACTTGACTGCCTGAAGAGCCCTTCTTGTCTCTTCTGGGAAGTCTCGGAGCAGGTTTTTTAGGACTACTTCTGCGACGTATTCTTTGAACTCAGCCTCGTTATATTTGGCTGAGTAGATTCGTCTGTGGCCTCCCTTCCCTGTTGTCTCCGTGTAGTTAAGCACGCCCTCGTCTACCATGGAGTTTAGGAAGTTGATGATTGATGCTCTGCTGATCGTCCTCTTACCTTCTAGGTCTTCATTTACCTGCACCCAGACGTCTCGACTGCTCGCGCCGTCGCCGTCTAGTCGCCATAGGTACTTTAGTGCTACTTCTTGGTAGTCTTTTAGCACCATGGCGAGTCCTTTGCTTGATGTGTCAATTGTCAATGCCAGTTTCTTGTCACCAACGGCTTGATTGAGCAGTGTCATCCTATTTAAACATTGACCTTTTTGTGCAGGTGTCACTTATCTCCTACACATGATTTAAATTTCAGACGTTATTAATAAATGACTAAAAAAGTTAAAAAAAATTAGATAAAAAACATGAAATAATAAATTTCAACCATACTTACCCTCTGGAAAACAATCATGAGAAGTCTTTTTATTTACGAAAACGCTCATTCGAACCGTACAACCAGCTTTCATAACCCCAAGAAAGGTTACCCACATTGTTAAACGCCGAAAGAATTCTACTCCTCATCTCCTCAACGCTATTCCTAAGTTATCTAAGCGGCATAATTTATAACAGGACAAAAATCCCGGACCTTGTATGGCTTCTAATATTCGGTATAATCCTTGGTCCCGGTCTCGGGTTTTTCAACGCTGAGATATTCCTAAACATATTTGACTTAATGATCCTAGTTACTGTTGCTCTCTTCGCATTCAGTACAGGGCTTAGCTTCAACATCCAGCAAATACTTGAGAACTCTACAAGAGCCTTCAGTCTTGCCTTGGGGAGCTTTATCGCTGTCTCCTTATCTGTAGGCGTTGCATTGAACTATCTTCTACCAAGCTCATTCAGCTTGATCGCCGGGATTCTTCTAGGAGCAATGGTGGGGGGAATAGACGGTGTATCAATAAGCAGTCTGGTAGGCAGTCTAGGCAGGGAATCCAAGGGGCTCGGTGAATCAGGCCCTTTCCTACAACTTGAATCAACATTATCTGACCCAATCAAAGTCGTCGGCGTCCTAACGCTGATCAAGATGGTTATACTTACTGGCGCAGGGCCTCGTACCGCAGCAAGAGACATCCTTTTCACACTACTCGTATCGATCTTAATCGGTGTAAGCTCAGGGATTATCTGGGGTGAGGTTATCACCCGACTCAGGGATCGACCGTTAAATTATATGATGACAATTGCGGCTCTTTTTCCCATCTATCTGTTGGCTGATTATCTCAGCGCTGGTGGAGGCGGACCGATCTCGGTGTTTCTATTCGGGGCTGTTTTAATGAATTATGGCTATGTTAGCAAGAGTTTGAGGCTGAATCGTCGTTCAAGGATTGATAGAAGAAAGATCAAAGAATATCATGATGAGATTACTTTCCTGATTAAAGCCATGTTTTTTGTCTACCTCGGTCTGCTTGTGCAGTTTAACCTGAATTTTATCGCCATTAGCATGCTAATCACTGTGCTCATAGTGGTTGTCCGCTACATTACAGCTTCTCTAATCGGATATATTCAAGAAGTCCCTACTGGGCAGATTGCTTATACTCGCTTTTTCTTTATTCAAGGCGCTGGCAGTCTTGTACTGACACAGTTTGTGGCTAAATATGATCCAACCGGTCTTCATTTAGCTGATCCAGCTGCCTTTACAAGCATCGTTATACCTGTGGTTATTTTCTCCATCGTTTTTTCCTCAATGATCGCTCCATTAGTGGCCAGAAAGCAGGTTGAAGCAAAGCCCCTTGAGAATCAGGTTGAGGCTGAGAAAGAGGAAGTTAAACCTGAAACGGTTGAAAATAAAACCAGTAATAAGGATGAGAAAAAGAGGGCTGGCTAGTCTAGGTACTTTTTAAACCATCTCACCATATGTTGCAGGCGTTCTTCGCGGTGTTTCGGCTTACCTGATCTGCTTAATTCATGGCTCTCTCCAGGGAACCTGATGAACTCTGTGTTTACTCCCAGCACCTTGAGGGCTGTGAAGAGTTGTTCATCTTGCTCCATGGGGCACCTGCAGTCTTCTTCGCTGTGGATGATCTGTGTCGGTGTCTTCACGTTAGCAACGTATCTTATGGGGCTCTTCTTCATGAACTCCTCTTCCATCTCCCAGAAGTTGCCCCCGATCTCTGTCTTTCCGAAGGTCCAGCCAATGTCACTGCATCCGAAAAAGCTAATCCAGTTAGTTATACTCCTGAGTGTCACCGCAGCGGCGAACCTGTCCGTGTGTGTGATGATCCAGTTAGTCATTACTCCTCCGTAGCTTCCCCCGGTTACTCCAAGCTTCTTCTTATCTACCCACTTGTTTTCCTCGATGATGACATCAACGGCCTTCATCAGGTCATCATAGTCTTGCTCAAAATAGTGTCCCGGTAGGGCTGCTTGGTATTCCTCGTAGTATCCGCCACTACCCCATGGGTTGATATACATTACCGCCCAGCCCTGAGCTGCTAGGACTTGGAACTCGTGGAAGAAGCTGTTACCGTAGGCTCCTCTCGGTCCACCGTGGATGTGCAGTATCAGTGGGTACTTCTTTTTTGGATCGAATTCTGGTGGCTTCATGAGCCATCCTTCTACCTCGTGTCCTGCGTTGCTCTTGAAAGCGAAGTGCTGATGGAGCATTATCTGGGTTTTCTTCTTGTAGCCATTGTTGAGGTCCGTGAGTTGTTTGGTCTTGTCTCCAGTCATGAGCCATAGCTCGATGGGTTCAGTGGTGCTGAGGGTCGTGTAGGCTATCATGCCTTTCTCGTTTATATCAAAGGTCTCAACGCTGTGGTCTACGTTACCGATTAGTTTCTCTACATCTCCTCCTTCTTTATGTATCCTGTAGAGTCCTGCTACGCCTACGTATGTTGATGTGAAGTATAGGTAGTCTCCGCTCCATGAGGGATTGGGGTTCAGGCTGCTGATTCTGACATCGCAACTTAACTTGGTGCCCAGATCTTGGTCAAAGTCCAGTGTAATAGGCTCTGCTTTACCATCCTTGTATATCCACACCTCGCTGTTAGATCCTGACCCATGCCTGTAATCGTGACCAGTGAAAGCGATCTCTTTCCCTCTGGGGTTAGGCGCTATTCCGCTGATGCTCATCAGGGTGTCTGTGAGTTTCTCGGGGTCCCCACCCTTGGCGTCTACTTTGTAGAGGTAACTTCTTCGCATTAAATCAGCGTCTGGATCAAGGTTGCTACTGAATACGATATATTTGCCGTCTTTACTCCACTTGGGGTCTGATACATCATATTCTCCCGCTGTGAGCTGTTTCGGTTTGCCTCCTCCCACCCTTACAGTGAAAAGGTGTTTCCTGATGTTCTCATAGAAACCTATGCCGTTGAACTTATAGCTGAGCCTGTCAATGACCTTGACATCGCTCTCTCCCCTATCCTCGCGTTTCACCCCACTTAGGAACAGTATCTGTTTTCTATCTGGGCTCCACTCTGGTGATTCAACGCCCTCTTCCATGTCTGTTAGCTGCCATGCCTCTCCGCCATCTACGGGGATGATGTAGATCTGTGGTTTCTTTTTCTCTTCCTCTTTGGCAGGTGGGGTTGATGTGAACATGATGAGTTTTCCATCTGGGCTCCAGCTTGGGTTCTTATCTTTCTCTCTCCCCCCGGTAAACTGGAATGGCTTACCCTTCTCCGTATCAACCATCCAGAGGTCGTTGACATAGCTGTCCTTCTCAAAATCCATAACGGTGTGAACGAACACTACTTTTCTGCCGTCTGGGGAAATCCTCGGAGAGCTAATTATCTTGAACTCGCCAAGGTCCTTTATCTCCACTTTTTTCTTATCTGGCATATCTATCGAGAAGATTAGTTAATTTTGGAGTTTAAAAACAGGTGTTAGAATCTTTTCTTCTTGACCGGATATGGTGTGAATGGTGTCCGAGGCTCCAAGTTTATCCAGTCAGACTCTGATAGCACCTCTCTGAGGGTTCTCAGTATATCATATGTGATCCATTTGCTTGCCTGAGACTTAGAGTACTCCCAGAGCCCATAATCGCCTCTCTGTGCCCTGATGAAGCCTACGAGGTCACTTACTCTTAGATCGTTTGTAGATGCCTCAACTCTGGTAACCAGCTTCAGCATGTGTGAGGAATCATGTCGAGCATAATATGTAATAAATCCTGTAGAAGGCTCAGCCCCAATGGCTCTGGCAACATCAAACCCGATGTAATATCTTTCACGAGTCTCTCTGCCAAGTAAATGATCTAATGCGCGTCTGGTTACGTCACTCTTTCTCCTCTTAGGATGCATGCTAAGACATGTAACAGTTGCAGTTGTGTTGCTTCTGCATCCCAATCGGCTGTGGGGCAGTCGCCTGTAACCTGCAACATATCCATAAACATCTCCAGCCAATCCTGTTGGCCACGCCCCATCGGGAAGTTGCTGCTCCAGCAGCCACTCGTAGGCTTGTTCACTGCGTGGGTCTTCCGCGTAGCCCGCTTCCACGAGTCCTCTCAGGGGTAGGCTTGTCTGCAGACTCATCATATCATATCCTTCTCCTCCCTCTGAGTCTGCCTTGTAGTTGCCTAGAGGCCATGACCCATCTCGCTGCTGCTGACTGAAGATATACTCTGCCGCTCTAGCGATGGCTGGATGGTCTAACTCAAGATATCCGAGGCGCGTAAGTGCTTGCGCCGTCGTCTGTATCTTTCCCTGAGGAGCATTTCCCGCAATACTGTCTGGGCTCCATGATCCATTCGGGTTCTGCCCAGCCAACAGTTTCTTGATTATAGGATCATCCTGCCTGATTTTCTCCAGCTCACGTGCCTCATCGGGGTCATCGAGAAGATGTTTGAGTACCAGATATCGAAGATTGGGAGATGGGTCGGTGAGTAGAAGCGGTGTCCAACTCATTTCTGTTCCTCCAGTACCTTCTCAATGTAAGGCGCCGATGGTGTACCATGCAGCTTTCTTGGTGGACATGAGGCTATCACGCAGCCTCCTTCTTCTCCTCCCTCTGGGCCTAGCTCAATTAGCCAATCGCATTGAGCAAGAAGGTTCGGGTGATGCTCTACCACTATGACTGAGTTTCCTTCATCGACGAGTCGATGGAGCACCTTGTTGAGTCGTTCAACATCCTCCATATGTTGACCAAGAGTTGGCTCATCAAGGATGTATAATGTATCTTCTTTTTTCTTAGCCAGCTCTGACGCTATTCTGAGGCGTTGCGCTTCTCCGCCTGATAGACTGTATCCGGGTTGATGTAGCACAAGGTAACCGAGACCAACATCAATGGCTGCTCTAAGGCTTTCTGCTACACTTTCCTCGTCTTTGAAAACCTCAAAGACCTCTGATATGGTTAACTGGTTGATCTCTGGGAGCGTGTAGCCTCGAAGTCTTACATCCCACACCTCGGGACTGTACCCTGATCCACTGCACGTCTCGCAGGTTGTGTAGATATCTGGCAGGAAACCCATATCGATACGCTCAGTGCCTGAGCCTCTACATACGCTGCATCTCTTGCCCAGTTTTTTCTCGTCCAATCCATGGATGTGAGCATCCGGGCTATCAGCAAACAGCCTCAGGAGTTTTTTCTCTATTCCCAGAAACTTTGTCGGACTCTGTATGCCCTTTCTTGTCTGGTCAATTATCTGTGCCTTCTTCGGCTGATTGATTATGCTATCATAGGCTCCGGGGTCCAGTGGTTCTTTGGCGACGCTTGTTGTATGCTTTATCGGGTCCAAGATTCTACCGAGGGTATCGATGATGAGAGTGCTTTTTCCGCTGCCCGAGACTCCGCAGACTCCGACGAGAACTCCTAGGGGGATCTCAACTGTTTCTCTTTTGAGATTATTCTCCCGTGCTCCTTTGATGATTAACCATTTTTTCGGCTTACGGTTTCTTGATATGAATTTGCTGTGTTTGTTCCTCAGCCATTTCCCAGTAACCGATTCAGATTTTCTGATATCTTCCGGTGAACCCTCGGCTACAATCTTTCCACCGCTGATTCCCGGACCTGGACCCATATCGATGATGTGATCTGCTTTCTCAATGAGTTCCAAGTCATGCTCAACCACTATCACCGTATTTCCCTCATCCCTCAGTTCAGCCAATGCATCAAACAAGGCATTAACTTCCCTCGGGTGAAGCCCTCTGCTCGGCTCATCAAGGAGCACAGTGAGGTTAGTCAATTCGCTTCCAAGTAGCCCTGCTAGTTTTACTCTTTGAGCCTCTCCGGCGCTCAGTGTCGCGGCTACTCTGCCTAGTTTGAGGTACCCGAGTCCAACGCGGTTGAGGAACTCCAGTCTACGTTGGGCTGTCCTGAGATTGGGCGTTGCTGGGTGGCTATCTGGCGTCTTAACACGGTCTATGATGTCTCTTAGTTCGCTGAGGGGTATATTGTTGAGTTCATGGATGTTGAATCCCTCCAGTTTTACAGCTAGGTATTCTGGGCGTAGTCTTGCTCCTTTGCATGTGGGGCATGTCACTGTGTCGGTGTATGTGCCCCCTATATCCCAGTCTCTTACCCAGCCATAGAATCCGGGGAACTTCACTGTGCGTGTGCTGATTCTGCCTGTTCTGCTATGAAAGGTAACTTCAATGGGCTCAGGGTCTCCAGTGTAGAACATGTTTCTCACATCTTCGGGGACCTCTTTCCAGGGAGTTGCGGATGGGTCAAATCCGTGGCGAGCAGCGAATGCCTGTACAATATCGTGGCCGTTGTTTCCCGGCTGACAGAGGTAACCTTTCGGGAAGAAGCCGGGACTATGCATGGCTCCTCTACAGAGGGGTTTCTCAGGTTCTATGATGAGCTTACTTGGATTGGGTTTTAGGAGGCTTCCGACGCCGTTGCATGTGGGGCAGGCTGCCCTGTATGTATTCGGATCGAATCTGTTTGATGGGGCTATTGGCGCTGTTGCTCCACAGTTTGGGCACATCCATGTGTTTTCTCGGATCATTTGGGCTCCGCACTCTGTGCAGTTTCTGGTTCCCAGCATGGAGAGTAGTGCTGCCAAGTGGAATTCTATCTCTGTGGCTGCTCCCACCGTGTTGCGTCTGCTGTAGAGTTTTCTCTCAGGGGTTATTGTGATGGTTACTCCGAGCCCAGTGACCTCATCTACAGGAGCCTCTGGGTCTTCCCTTGTTCCCTGTCTCTCATACATGTTCAGTGTCTCTAGGTATCGTCGCCTTGCCTCTGCCTCCAATGTATCTGAGATAAGACTGCTCTTTCCGCTCCCCGAGACGCCTGTTACTACGGTTATCTTGGATTTTGGGAACTCTGCGTCGATGTTTTTGAGGTTGTTCGCTCTTGCTCCCTTTACCTTTATGACTGGGCTTTTACGGGTCTCATGTCCAATGGATTCATGTGGTTTGACTTGGTCTTCTTCGAGCAATGCTTGAGCTGTCAGCGAGTCCGAGCAGTCTATGAGCCCCCCTTTTGGGCCAGCGTAGATGACCTCTCCCCCCGACGGTCCCGCTCCTGGACCTAGATCGATTACCCAGTCCGCTGCGCGTATTATGTCAGTATTATGCTCCACAACTAAGACGGTGGCTTCTCTTTTCACAAGATTGTCTAATACCCTCAATAATCCGTTGATATCCTGTGGATGCAGTCCTGTTGATGGTTCATCGAGTACAATCAACCTATCATTCAGCTTACCTCCGCCGAGATATCTGGCAAGCTTAACTCTCTGAGCCTCGCCTCCGGAGAGTGTCGGGCTTGGCTGTCCCAGTGTAAGATATCCGAGACCGATATCCTCCATTGCCTTGAGTAGCTTGAGGGCTTTTCTGCGGTGGTTCTTGGCTAGTTTTGTCTTTTTGAGCAAGCGGTGAGCTTCATCAATGTTTAGATCGTAGAAATCAGCGATGTTTAGTGTTCTGCCTCCAATATCGATCTTTGACTCCAACACCTCGTCGTTGTATCTGCGTCCCTCGCAGTTGCTGCATGTGATCCACGTACTTGGGAGATACCGCATCTTCATCTCAAGTGCCCCCATACCGTTGCAGGTAGGGCAAGCCCCCTCAGGTCGGTTAAAGCTGAAATGACTTGGAGTTAGCCCTGTTTTAGCTGCGAAGTGGTCTCGTATGATGTCGCTGAGTTTTGTGTATGTTGCTGGTGTGCTTCGTGGGTTTCTCCCGATTGGGCTCTGGTCAACGAACACAGGCTTTAGGTCGCAATCTATCTCGCTGCATCCGATGGGGTTCTTATTCCTTAGTGACTCGACCAGTATGTCTTCGACCAGCGTGCTTTTTCCGCTTCCACTTAACCCGGTGATGGTGGTCAGTCGTCCGACTGGTATCTTTACATCAATTTTTTTCAGGTTATGAGCGGTAGCACTCTTAATCTCTATGAATTCCTTTGGGGGCGGTCTCGGCTTTCCTGCCTCAACCCTCTCCCTGAGGCTGAAATATCTACCAGTAGCAGTGTCAGCCTCCCAGAGCTGGCTTGGAGTTCCAGTGAAAACCACTTCTCCTCCCTGAGAGCCAGCTCCGGGTCCAAGGTCGATGGCGTGATCAGCGAAAGCAGCCGCCAGTCTATCATGTTCAACATAGATCACTGGGCCTTTCAGTTCTCTGAAGGCTGGCACGAGTCTCGTTACATCGTGTGGATGTTGTCCTATGGTGGGTTCATCCAGCACATGCAGTACGTCTTCAAGACTGCTTGTGAGAGAGACCGCTAATCGAACGCGCTGGCTTTCTCCCCTTGAGAGAGATGGGCTGAGTCGGTTGAGAGTTATGTATCCTAGTCCTACTTTTTTCAGACTTTCTAGTCGTTTGATTATCTCGTGGTGGAGCCGCTCCGCGTTAATACTCAATGGATTATCTTTGAATAACTCGTACGCTGAGTCTATGTCGAGCCTCTGCAGCTCCTCAATATTGTAACTCATCCATGTGACTCCAGCTGCTTTCTGTGCTATGCGACTGTGGAAGTCTTTCGGCTGAAGCATCGTGTACCATGTTCCGCAGCTACTGCAGATTGGTGCAGTTGAGAAACTGTATGTGTCTTCATCTGTCCTGATCATAACAACTGTACTGCCCAGAGCCTTTGTCTGCTGAACTTTTTCTCTGATCCCCTTTATTGAGGTTCCTTCATCCAGCTCATCCAGTACCAGCGTTATACTGTGTGGCTCCTCAGGGTCAAGTCTCTCCCCGTTGTAACCGTGATCATCAACAATGAGAGCCTCTCTGCTAAACTCATTCACAAGTAGTCTGAGCAAACTACTATGGCTTCCAACGCTGTTCGCGACGAGAGGAGTGAGTAAAGATACCTGTTTAACCCTGTTTATATGCTCTATTTGCCTAACAATCTCATCTTCGGATAATCTACTGATGGGCGCTCCACAGTTGGGGCAAGTTCTCGTACCAAATCGCGCATAGAGAAGCCTCAGGAAAGGATGAAGCCCAGAAGCTGTTGCAAGTGTGCTATTTGGGTTTCTGTTGAGGAGATTTTGGCCTACCGCCACCGCTGGACCTAGACCTGTTATACTGTCTACTTGGGCTGGGATGAGGCGCTGGCTAACCGAGCCAAATTGGAAGACTTCCTCGAATCTTCTACGGGCTTCATGGTACAGGGTCTCGAAAACTAGGCTAGTTTTTCCGCTTCCAGATACGCCTGTTATGACTGTGAGGCCGGGCTGGAACTCTACATCCACTGATTTGAGGTTGTTCTCCCGAGCCCCTTTGACCCTTATACCCATTTCATTTGTTTTATCTTGGCTATGGTATTTGAAACATGAGTACTATTTGCCCAAGCTGTGCTTCTCTAGTACGGCTAATGTCTCCTCGATAGGTAACGCGTATCTGATGTGTCCCTGATATCCCCGCATAGTCTCCGCCTTAAACAATGCGTTGAGCACCGCCTCTTCTGTAGCCTCCACGACCCCACTGTAAAGAGGACTCAAGAAACCATCTCCCTGAGGCGATAAATCAATGGATTCAGCGAATTCTATGTAGCTTAGTTTGCTCGTAGTGAAAACAATGCTGTAATCACCGCTCCCATTACCACTAAAACTACCTGTACGAGCTAACCCAAGCATTGTACGCTTCGCCAGCTTCCATAGTTGCCTCGACTCAAGCATCACATCCGTGGCTACAATCATCATGATGCTATTTCCAGGGCTTTTTCCAGGCTCACTCGGTAGCTCCACTTCTCTACCTACAGGTGCCCCGAGCACTGTGAGGTCTTCTTTTCGCCCACAGTTGAGCTGTACCAGAACCCCCACGGTTCCTTTCCCTATTTTTCTTGAGGCTGTGCCTATTCCACCCTTGAAGCCATACCCCGTCATGGGGGTTCCGCCACCTACTGCTCCCTCATCTACCGGTCCCTCACATTTCAGAGCGTCATCTATTGCCTCAAAGACCTCTTCTTTGCCTATCCTCCTCTGCTGGTTATCCGTTAGGTAGCTGCCGTTGGTCTCACCTACAATCGAGTTGAGGCTTCTGGGCGTAAACCCGATCTTCTCGGGATAGTAGTCTATCAATGCATCAGCTACTCGGAAAGTGTTCAATGTCTCTGTTAGCATTATCGGAGTCTCAATTGTTCCCTCGTTTACTATCTGGCTTAACCCAACGGATTTACCGTAGCCGTTGAATACATCAACCGCGGCTGATACTTTTTCCTCGTACAGGTTTCTGCTGTGTGGTGTGATTGCTGTGACCCCAGTCCTGATGTTATCGCCTTCTATGATTGTGCAGTGTCCTACTCCCACCCCTTCAATGTCGGCTATTGTGTTGTATTTTCCAGTGGGTAGTCTCCCCGATTTCAAACCATAGTCCCTGACTCTGCCCCTTGACATGTTTCTTTCTTCTCCTCTATGGCATTAAATTATTCCATGAGATTATAACCATCAAGGGGATATTCTCTAGTTATGAGTGGCAGGGAGTGGTTTATAGCCCGTTACAGGGAGATGGGCTCAAGTCTTACTGGGGACGAGACTACTCTACAAGCCATCAGAGTCAATCCCCTCAAATCAACGGATGCTGAACTCGTCGAGACCCTGTCAGAGCAGAATGTAATACTGGAGAAAATACCCTATCTTGACCACGGATACAGGGTCATGGATTCCCCTTTCAGTCTTGGTGCGGGCATCGAATATCTTCTCGGCATGTATTCTCTCCAAGAAACCGCCTCTCAGTATCCCGTTCAGGCACTGCAGCCAAACTCCGCAGACAAATTACTCGACATGGCATCGGCTCCCGGTGGAAAAACCACGCAGGCCGCTGCCTATATGCAGAACGAAGGCATCATAACGGCCATTGATGTCAACCGTAGACGACTCTACGCGACGGAGAACAACCTTGAACGATGCGGTATAACGAATACCATCATTTACCACATCGACGCGCTGGACCTACCTGATAACCCTGTTTTCACCAAGATACTCTTGGATGCTCCCTGTTCAGGAAACTATGTGACAGACTCCAACTGGTTTAAAAAACGGACGAAGGCTGACATAGAGGATAACGCAGCGTTACAGCGGAAGCTCTTAGGCAAGGCATTGAATCTTCTCGAAAATGGTGGAAGATTACTCTATTCTACGTGCAGCTTGGAGCCGGAGGAGAACGAGCAGAACATCCAGTGGCTCCTAGAAAATTATGATGTTGAGCTTGAGAAACTAGACGGCGCTGGTTCACCAGCGCTTAAAGAAACAAACGGCGTCAGTCTCGATGAGAGAGTGGGTCTTTGTAGGCGTTTCTGGCCCGATGAGACCGGTACACAGGGTTTCTTCGCAGCCAAGGTGATGAAGCTATGAGACTGTTAAAGCGTTTCCTCCGGGATGTAGGATCAGATTATGAGCCCAGTGATGTCGTGAAGATCAATAACAAGCGCTTCACATCAAACCTTGAGTCACCCATCGACGCAGCCGAGTTACTATATACAGGCATGTATCTTGGACAGAACAAGCAGAGATTTGAGCCAAGCAGCATCCTCCTACAGACTGTAGCAAAGGAGGCCGACACCCACAAGGTCTACGTCAACCGAGAAACTGCATGGCTCTTCGTAGTTGGCAAGGATGTATTCGATGAGAACATCGTTAAACGAACCGATGGCGTACATCTAGGTGGCTATTGTCTCGTGATGTTTAACAATCAATGCATAGGGTATGGGCGTTACGAGTCCAGCCGAGACCTCAGAGTAGTGAAGAACCTCTACGATATCGGGGACTTTCTGAGACGGGAACAGGAATAGTGTTTTATCAGGTTTAAGAGCACATTACTGGTATGAGCATCTATAGCAGATACGGCGTGAAACGCGTCGTAAACGCGGCATTTCACCTAACAAGACTGGGAGGAAGCACCCTCTCACCCAAGGTACAGGCGGCCATGGAGGAAGCCAATAAATCCTACGTCAATATGTGGGACCTTATCAGTAAAGGGGGTCAGCATATTGCTGACAAGATCAACGCACCCGGAGCATGGATAACAAGCGGAGCATTCAACGCTCTTGTGCTGGCAGCAGCAGCCTGTATGGTTGGCAAAGATACCGAAGCTATGAGGAAACTACCTTACACTGAGGGCATGAAGAATGAGGTCATCATCCAGAGAAACGCTAGGCTCTTTGTTTATGATAGGAGCATGGAGGTAGCTGGAGGTAAGTTTGTATTTGTAGGAGATGAACGATGGGGATGCAGCGCGGAGCAGCTGGAGGCAGCTATCAACGATAAGACAGCTGCTATCCACTACGCTTATCCCGCGATGGGAAACGACTTCATACTCCCACTGGAGAAGGTTCTAGAGATCGGTAAACGTAATGGCGTACCCGTTATCGTTGACGCAGCTGGTATGACTTACCCCAAGGATGTGCAGTCCAAGTTCATGAAGATGGGCTGCGACCTGGTGGCTGTGGGGGGAAAATACGTTGGTGGACCAAACAGCTCAGGCTACATATATGGGAGAAAAGACCTCATAGAAGCTATTGCCCTACACAGCTTCATCGGAGCCGAGGCTGGGCCAGACGAGAAACCCGGTCTATACAGGAGCCTCGGTAGGGGTTACAAGCTTGACCGTCAGGAGATAATCGGGTTGCTGGTGGCCTTTGATGAGTGGTTTGATATGGATCATGAAAAGATCCGTTTCCAGCCCGCTTGGGAGAAGGTGAAATATATCGAGAACGGCATCAAAGACCTTCAGGGTCTAAAGAATGCCCGTATGGAGTATTTCCCCAAGTCAGGTAAGGGCACAGGGTATCATACCATCGGGCTGCGGGTAATCCTCGATGATCTGGGAGTAGCTGAGACCAATGCTTTGCTCAAGCGTATGCGTATGGGTGACCCAGAGGTGTGGGTGAGAAACTGGGGAAGCAGCAACGACTTCATCATAAACACGATTAATCTGCAGCAGGGAGACGAGAAGATAATAGTAGAACGCTTCAAGGAACTCTTCAGCTAACCCCTCTTTGGTGCCTGCGTGGAAACCTTTAACCGGCTGAGAACGGGCTTCGACCGAGATATCGAACTACTTACTGGAAGCATGTTCACGCGCAGGATCGTAATGGGGTTCCTGCAGGTGGTTCGCGCGATCTACTTCGCGTTATTGGGTTTCAGCCCTGTGCAGATCGGGCTTCTCCTAAGCGTAGCCACCCTCATCAGTGCCATAAACAACATAATCTTCGGGTACTTTTCTGACCGATACGGCAGAAAACCATTCATCATAATGGGGGGCATCCTTTCCTCACTCCGTACAGGGCTTTTCGCGGTAACCACTGACTTCTGGTTACTTGCAGTGGCACAAGGGGTAGGAGCCATGGGGGAGGGAGTCGGTGCCGGACAGCCTGTTGTGTCGGGTTATATCACTGATAAGACCGACCCCCTCGAACGATCCAATGTTTATAGCACCATGGCGATCACCAACAGCCTCGCCACCACTATTGGGCTTGCTTTCGGTGGGATGCCCCAGTTTTTCGAGTCAGCCTATGGATTTGATGTTGTGGGTGCTCATCAGCTTCTATGGGCTATATGCACTGTCGTCAACCTGTTTTCTCTTGTTTTTCTTCTTCCACTGCATGAATCCCATAAGAGGATAGTTGAGGGCAAGCCCAGAGAGCGTAAACAGATAAAGAACTGGAAAACCATCCTCGAATTCAGTCTGGTCAGAAGCACCAGTGGACTAGGATGGAGTATGATCAACAGTCTGATGACCCTCTACTTCTTCTACAAGTTTAATGTCGGGACCGACGCATTAGGGCCTATTCTCGCATTCGCTCGCTTCATTAGCATGTTTACTTATCTCCTTGTTCCAAGGGTAGTTGAGCTGCTTGGCTCCATTAACACGTTGATTGTTTCACGGATCGCCTCCAGTGTGCTCACCGTGGGTTTCGCGTTAGCAAGCTGGTATCCATTGGCCGTGGCTTTGATGGTCTTGATACGGCTCGTTGTATTGTTCTCAATGCCCATCAGGCAGACATTCGCCTCGGGCATGGTTGACCCTGATGAGACGGCGACGGCTATTGGTATTAGTAATAGTGCCCGTATGGGGGCTCAGACTATCGCGCCTTCTCTTGCTGGATATATGTTTGAGGCTATCAGTTTGAGTTTGCCTTTCTTTACGGGGGCGTTATTAATGGCGTGTAATGGAGCTCTGTACTGGTATTATTTCAGGGATCGGAACTAGCCCTGTTCGTTAATCCAAGTCTCTAATCCACTTTCCTTTATCTGTTTGAGATTATCCACAGCCTTTCTATGGCTCTCGTGACCATCGTTGGTAAATGTTTCTAGCTTGGTACAGATGAACTCTGGGCACTCGTAGCAGTGGGTTAACTGCTTTTCCTCTGCACAGTTCTTCAAGACGTAGTTTGGGCTCCAGTGGGTTTTCTTGGGTGCTCTGCAGCCAATGCACATAGTCTGCTCTGGTGTGATGTCTTTACCGTAGTCTCGTTTGAACCAGTCTACGATCTCTTGCTGTTTGGCGTTGTCTCCTTGCCATGCCTTGAGGAAGTAGCAGGCTGCGCAGTTTAAGCCACAGACGGATATGTTCCACTCGGCGCCCATGTATTAGCAGGTTGAATGGTTCAATAATAATTAATGGGTAGAATGAGAACCCTTTCTTATGATAACCTACGAGGAGACGAATAGGCTTGTCTCTGGTTCCCAAAGGTATGAGCATCAACTCATCGTATCCTCTTTGATGAGGAGGCTAGCGGTTTTTCTAGATGCTGACCCTGAGTTATGGGCTCTTGTGGGGCTTCTTCATGACTTGGACTATGATGAGACCGTTGATGATAAGAGGAGTCATGGCTTGAAGGCAGCGAGTATCTGACGGGGAGGCTTCCTGTTGATGCCTTGAACGCTATTCGTCGCCACGATTTCAGGACCAATCTGAAGCCTGAGACAGAGTTGGATCATTCACTGATACTTTGCGATGCAATGTCGAAGGTGTTTGAGCTTAAGCAACCTGAGGAGCCAGATAGGCTTGAGGGTTTCATGAAGTCATTGGATATAGTATCTGTGGATCATCCTTGGATCAAGCGCATAGTTGAGGATAGCCCTGTGCTTCATAAGGTTCGTCTATTGGATCTTCTTGAATCCCAGTAGCTTCGTGGTCTCATCCCAGAGCTTGTCTTGGAATTCTTTATCGTGGGTTATTGGGGCTGTCTCGATTTCTTTTTTCTTTGCGAAGGCTTT
>CAYTVK010000017.1:0-14800 GCA_964441725.1 uncultured Candidatus Bathyarchaeia archaeon
ACGGATACCCGACCTCAAGAGAGCTAAAAAAGGGCGAGTTTATGCTCGTCGACCTCGGTCCAACCGTTGACTGCTACGCAGCTGACGAGACACGTACCTTCATAATGGGTGAGGACCCCAAGAAACAGAAGATGCTGGAAGCCATGGATAAGGCTGTTCAAGCTGTCATAGATCACGTAAAGCCCAGCGTCAGCTGTATGGAACTGGACGCAATCTCTAGAAGGGTTCTGAAGGAGCATGGGTTCCCAGATTATCCTCACAGTCTCGGTCACCCCCTGAGCGGCTTCCCGACACCCATACTCAGTAAGAATAGCATGGACATGTTGAAGCCCGGCATGCTATTCACCGTGGAGCCGGGAATCTATCTACCTGGCTACGGTGGAGTGCGGATGGAGGAGAATGTCGTGGTGACTGAGAACGGCTATGAGCAGCTTACAAAGAGCCCGAGGCTCATCTAGTCGTTAAACCTAAAATCTATACACCATGAAGCCGATACTCATCTATGCGAATCGACGTCATTATGCTAATCCATGGGCTATCCACAGAAGCCCTGCAGAGAAGAGAGGAAATACTCAAGAGCTACGCGTCACAGGGAACCGACCTCAGACTTGTAACCACCAGACATGGCCCAGCTTCCGTTGACTCCCTCCCCGAGATGGAGCAGGCAGCCCCCAACATACTGGAGCGAGCCAAGCGAAGCGAGGAGGAGGGAGCCGACGCCGTGATCATCTGGGGAGGACATGACCCCAGTCTTGACTCATGCAGGAACCTGCTGCAGATACCCGTCATGGCGCCCGGTATGGCCTCAATGTATCTCGCCTCTATGCTTGTGGATAAATTCGCGTTAATCATTCAGCTGCCCCAGATCATGAGGGTGGCTGAGAAACAGGTGAGAGACCTCGGGCTTGAGACACGGTGCAACGGAATCTATGCTGTCGATCTCCCTGTTCTCGCTCTCCGTGAGCCTAGCGGATTCCAGAAAACCCTTGAGACCGCTGTTGAGGCAGTTGAAGATGGTGCCGACGCCATCTGTTTTGGCTGTATGGCGTTGAATGATCACAGTGAGCTTTTGCAGGAGGAACTCGATAAACTGTACGATGGCGTGCTCGTTGTGAATCCCGGTAAGGCAGTTGTCCGGCTCACTGAGCAGATCGTTGAACTCAGCTACACTCATAGCAAGCGAAGCTATCCTGACCCCTCCAAGCCCGTGTTTTTCCCAGAGTGAGACGGGATGAGTTTCATCTGCCGACAGTGTGGAAGATGCTGCCGAGGCCTCGTTTTCAGTGACCACGGAATACGACGCGGCTTAACCCTCTTCTCTGAAGAAGCCAAACACTTCCCAGATGAATCCGTGAAACCATACCTCGGAATAGGTAAACGCCCCTACGACTCCAAATTCAAGATAGTAGCCTACCAGCTAACAGCCGATGTTTGCTCTCATCTAATAGACGATAAATGCAGTGACTACGAGGATCGCCCAGCATCATGCAGACAGTATCCTTTCAGCTTGGACCCGGACCCAGAGGAGGACACATTGCTGGGTGTTGACATGAACTGCCCAGCGGCAGCGGAACTGGTTAACAACTCCGATGGAACCTTAGAGTTTCCCGACAGGGATTCAGCCGAGAAGATACTGGCGTTGAAGAAGTTTGCTTCAGTGAATCCTAGACATACGTGGATATATGATCTGGATTCAGAGAAATGGGTTCGTTATGATAGGCTGGATTAGAAGCCCATAACGATGTTATTGACCTGTGGGATTACTCGTTCTATGCTGAGTCTCGCCCCGTTGCTTGGCTGTATCTCTATTCTGAGCTGCTCATATGGGTGAGTGTATACGTTGTTCATATCCCCCTGAGCAGGATCAACAGTTGATTTATCGATGGCTGTGAAGTCTATCACTACCTTGAATTTTTCACCCGCCTCAAGCATAGTGTCTCCGTCTCCAGATACCGCCGTGATGGTAGTAACATTGGTGTTAGCGTCGTAGACGATACCCTGACAACGTGGATTCGCATAAGTGATGACCACCTTGCTATCATCCATATCTATTGGGACCTGACCCTGACTGAGCCTGATGTAGAAGGTTGCCTTGGTTAGACAGATGGTGCTCTGAGCCCCCGTGACGTTTGAGAATGTACCGATGATATTCGGGTCCATCTGCAGAGCTGCACTGGATTCCTCCATGCTGCTACTGATCACTGACTGCGTCTGTTCAGCGGTTATTTGCCCCATGTTGAGCACAACAAAGGCGAATGCTGAAGATGTAATCACAAACGCTACAAGGATAATAGCCGTCTCTAGTCCCGTTAAACCACGTCTACTCATCGATTCTCACCCGATTTACTGTTTTCTCGGGCAAGCGATGTTAAAAGAAAATGTATGTTGGTTCGGCTACATTCAACGGTGATCCTTAGCCATATCAGGGGTCTTGATGGGCTTCAACACCAGATTCCAGTTATCCAGTGCCCAAGTCCTGAGGCCAGCGTACTCGATCATATTCTCCTCAAGCAGTCGTAGCGCATCCTCCTCTGAGCCTTCTGGGACGTAGAGGAAGAACTTCTTGTATTTCTCTCCCTGTCCTGTGAGCAGAGACATGGTTCTCCACCTCTCAACGTGAGTTCCTGTGAACTCATTATCCAACTCCACCTCACCACATTCCCGTACAGAGCCATCCGGGTTGAGAACCACCACGCTGGGAAAAAGCGGTCCATCAGGCGTAATGAAACTCCATTCAGGGTCACGTGGTTCATTTGCTATTGTGACACGTGCCTCATCCCAGTCATCCTGGCCAACAAAAGGAAACCGGGTGGCGGCGATCACCCTGCTTATCCTAGCCTTCAATACATCGGGGGCTACCATACTCCATCCTGCTCCTTGATGAGCCTCACGGCCTCTTCATAGCGTGGAATAGGCGCCACTGCGCCGAGACCAGTAGCAGTTAGAGCACCGACGGCGTTGCTGAAGCTCGCCGTCTTCTCAAGGTCCCAACCCATCAGGACGCCTTTTATCCAAGCCCCGTCGAAGGCATCACCTGAACCTGTGGTGTCAATGACATCTATTCTGTAACCGGGCATGGTGAAGCTTTTTTCATCTGTAGACACGTAGCAGCCCCTGCTTCCATGCTTGACCACAACGGTCTCTACGCCCATATCCCTAAGATACTCAGCCGCCTTCTCAGGCTCTTTGATCCCGTAGAGGGTGTTCATATCCTCCATGCTCGCAAAGACCACGTCGGAGACACTGAAGGCGTCAGCGAGGCTTTTGCGGGCTGTCTCTGTATCCCAGAGCTTGGGTCTCATGTTGATGTCGAAGCTGTTGAAGCCTCCTTTCTTCTTCATATGGTGCAACGCCTTGAGGGCTGCCATCCTCACGCTCTCGCTGATCGCTAGACTGATGCCGCTGGTGTGTAAAACCTTCACAGTATCCAGATAATCCACATCCAGATCGTCGATACTGTAACGGCTTGCAGCAGAGCCAGCCCTATAATATGTGAAGTCGTGTCCTCCACCCTCTATGAGACTGATAATATAGATGGCTGTCCACGCATCCCTCTCCACGATAACTCCGCTAACATCCATACCCTCAGCCTCCCAGAGATCAAGGAAGCTTCTCCCGAACTCGTCTCCCCCCAACCTGCAAACATGGGCTACGCTTACATCCTGCCGAGCTAATGCGACGGCGAAGTTGCTGGTGTCTCCTCCCCAGCCTCTCTTGAATAATGGAGCCTTACTGAGCCTACCAACCTCAGTGGCGCAGAACTCCACCATGGGCTCCCCGAGGCTAACTACATCTGGGCACATGTCTATGATGCAGCGTTTTCCCGTGATAAAATTTGGCACAAAGAATAACAGCAGAGTCAACCCAATTGAGGGTGATAACGATGGAGCCACTATCAGGGATAATCACAGCCCTCGTAACACCATTCACAGAACAGGGAGAACTCAAGACGGAGGCGATAAAACCTCTCATCGATTTTCAGGTAAAAGGCGGAGTCGATGGCCTGTTCCTCTGCGGAACCGCTGGACTCGGCACAGTGATGAGAACAGATCAACGCATCGAGATGTTCAAGGAATCAGTGAAGGCAGCGAAAGGTAGGGTCAAGCTCCTCGCCCACGTGGGCGCTCCTAGCACCGAGGAGGCGGTGACACTGGCTCGGGAAGCCGAGGCCGCTGGAGTAGACGCCGTTGGGGCTGTGCCGCCTTACTTCATGAAACCGGATGAGGAGAGTATTCTGAACCACTTCAAGGCAGTTGCCGATGCCACGAAGCTGCCTCTCTACGTTTACAATATTCCGGGTCAAGCGGTAAACCACGTTACCCCCAGCATGATGCTCAAACTAGTAAACGTCCCCAACATCAGAGGCATCAAGGATAGCAGCCGCGACTTCATCAACCTACTAAGCTATCTTCAGGTTCTCCCCGAGGATTTCACAGTCATCTGTGGCTCAGATAGCTACATCTACCCTGCGATGGTGATGGGCGCCAAAGGAGCCATCACAGGATACGCTAACGGGTTCCCAGATGTGTACTCTGATTTCCTCAATGTGATCAAATCAGGTGACGTGGAGGCTGCTCGGAGAAAACAGTTCGAGATCAACATACTCAGGAGCAAGCTCCAGAAGCCTCCGCTGGCTCCCCACTATGAGGCGCTGAGGCTACGAGGCGTTGATGCCGGTGTGCCAAGAGCCCCCTTGCGTTCTATGAATGAGAAGGAGCGCGCTGAGTTCAAGGAGAGTCTGCTGAAGCTAGGCGTCATCTAATGCATCTATCTCGTCGTCGATGACCTTCTCTATATCCTCAAGCTTTGTCCTGATCCATTCTTGAAGCGACTCGATCTTTCTGACCCTCGCGTTCCAATTCTTCGCATCGATGTTATCCAGAATAGCCTTCTGAACCATCTCCTGCAATAAATTGGGGTCCAGCGCGTCAAGCTCCACAGCCCTATCTCCATGCTCAGCCATGAAGCTCTCAGCCCTCGCATCACTCCTCTTCACAGGCATAGGTGGAAGACTATAATGCCTGATCTGGTCCGCCGTCAAAGCGATGCGTTTCACCTTAAAATCCTTGGCTCCATACCTTCCGAGGCGGTCTTCAAGGTCGCGTTCAATATCCACGCCACTGGGGTCAAAGTCGCCGAAATAGAGCACTGTGGTGGGTTTCCCGTTAAGCCTTGTCTGCATATAGTTAGCCATTATCTGTACGTAGCTGAAGCTCGGGTATCCTCGCGTGGGGAATGTACGTACCGAGTACTGGTTGGCGATCCTGCTCACAAGCCTGCTCAGCGCATCCTTCTCCAGGCTTATCAGTAAATAGACCGGCTGATCCTCCCACATGGGCATCGTGAAGCTCTTCCAGCTATCCTGAAGGCTGCTCAGTTTCTGCTTCAGGTAATCCTCAGCCGACTCATATCCGGTATCTCCTCTCCCCAAGATGCGTCTGCTCCTGTCCTCAATGCAGTTGACCGGGACATCTTCCTGCTCTCGGGCTTTCACCATTATTCTACTCAAACGTTTGTAGCTGTTGATGGTGTTTGGGATAAGTAATCGAGCAACCAAGCGGTAGTACAGCTGACGAAGGGTAATGGCTGTATCATATTGATCAAATACCTCTAGGGCAGCGGCTACGATATTTTCGTAGCTGGGGGGTCTACCACTCATTAAAAGACCATGTGTTGAATACGTATAAACCAGTTTTCCAACTAGGCACCATTTTCGTCTCAACTTGATCTATTGAAAAATCTATGGTATCAATAGCTGCAAAATGATAGTTGGAATTGAAACATGATAATTATAATCCCGACCATAAGGAGTAAGGTTTTTAATCGAAGCGTCATGCAAATTCTAGACTCAAAATGTCATTAAAAAGAGCAACACCGGTCGAGGTCATCGATGGAAACAGCTTCCGTCTCAGGACTGACGCAATAATCATACTCGAAGGTGTAGACGTCCCCGATAAGGCGACACCAGAGGGCCAGAAAGCCAAAGAAAAACTAGCTGATCTGGTTCTCAAGAAAAAGGTCGAGTACGAGACAACAGAGTGGACCCCAATGGGTCAGACAAAGGCAAAAGTCAACCTAGATGGGTTAGACATTAACGCCGAGATGAAGAAATTCGTAGCCACTCTATAAATCCTCTATTTTTAATTCAACTTTTAATCCATTGAACCTGAACACACTGTGTAGTGTGCGGAGACGTTAAAGGGCACCCAAGTTGTTTTTCCTGTGAATGATTTAAAGCCACTCCGAAACAAGATACTGTGATGTAGATGGTAGCTATTAGCCTAGAATTGATTGCTGGAGGCATAATCGCCTTAACCGGTGGAGTAATCTGCCTCTACTGGTATATTTACTGGATACGCAATTTCCACGGTGAGCTACTTACTGAGGGGCCATATGCCGTGGTACGTCACCCTTTTTACGCTGGTTTCATCCTGTTTGCTCTCGGTTTAACCTTGGTTTTTCCCGTTTATGAGACCCGATTGTTGGTTGTGCTTACATTGGCGGTTATGGTTGTGTTTGTCCCGAAAGAGGAGAAACAGCTACTAAACCAGTACAAGGGAAAATATAGGACATATATGAAGAAAGTCAAATGGAAACTCGTACCGTACCTATACTGAGCCAATTCTAATACTTCTTGATATGTCAGACCTTCCAGTCTAGGTCTCTTGGAACGCGGTGAATGATTACTCTCAAGAGCATTACGAGGGTTATCATGAACCATAGTGGATTGTAGATCAGAAAATACACCACGTACTCCAATGGGTTGAACTTGAAGCCAAGCTTCCTCGCACCTAGCAACATAATAAACCCGGTAAAAACGAGTGACGCCAAGAGCAAGACGACTCCTTCAACTGCAAGCATTAAGAGCGACGCAATATAGACGGACGGAATGAAATAGATGTGGAGACTAGACACAACTAAAAATATCAAAGACATCTCTTTCAACTGGATGCTATCAGGAACCGTGAACCTGAAAATCATTAAAGGTGCGCTGGGAAAAATCATCATAAACGAGAAAATAAACAGTACTGGATTTCTAACAGTAGAAACGATGATGTCTTTGAAATTACCCGTGATCCATTGGCTGAGTCCAATTCCCCACCTAATCCTTTGCTTAAGCCATTGACGCAAGGAAGGGTCAACAGCGTTATAAACCTCAATTTTATCAGCATAGCTGAAATCAACCTTAGCCATGTATGCTTGGAAAGCCATCTCTAGGTCTTCACATATTACCGGCTTGAACCCCCCGAGCTTGTTGAATGTCTCTCGTCTGATAGCGAAGGCTGCACCGTTAAACTGTGGGCTTCGTTTCAGGTACTTGTTAAAGGTGAAGTTAGTGAGACTGCTGCTCAGGTAATCGTAGCTGACTATCCTCGCCAAGAGGCTGTCCCTTATTATGACTTTTTTAAGATCTACCAGTTCATGTTTGTCCAATTCTTTAGCTATGCTGTCGAGGAAGTCATTCATTCTTATCTCGATGTCGCTGTCGAGGAACAGAAGAAAATCCATCTCTGTTGTGGAGACCGCTTTGTTTAATGTGTTTACCTTTCCCTGCCGTTCCTTGTTAAAAATGAAATTAACAGTGGGGTAGGTTTTCGCTAACCTCAGTGTTTCTTCGTTGGGAGAGTCGGCGCATACAACTATCTCCTTCTCCTGGTAGGGGTCTTTTACTAATTTTATTATTAATTGTTCAAGGTATGAGTGGCCTTGGTATACGGGAATCAGTATAGCTATGCCAGTCAAATTTTCACTAGCGGTATTTCTAATGAGAAATGCAAACAACTAATTTAAATAATTCTCAAGTTAGCTAAATTTTATTCCTAAAGGCTAAAACATCTGCTTATGATCTGATTTAAACGTCTTTATTATACAAAGATCGTGCCATAGAGCCAAGCGAGTAAGCAGTTTCTTATGCTGTCATCTCTCTTTTCCTCACTATGATTGTTGTCGCCGGTGGGATAATCGAGAAAGATGGTAAAATATTGATTGCTCAGCGGCATAGAAACGATACCCATGGCTTGAAGTGGGAGTTTCCCGGCGGCACATTGAAGCCGAATGAGAGCGGGGAGGATGGCATCATACGGGAGATAAAAGAGGAGCTGGATATTGCAGTGGATGTCATCCGCTACTTTGGCTCCTACACTGAGCCACCCATCAAGGTTCTCTATTATCTTCTACAGTATATTTCGGGGGAGATTCATCTAGTTGAACATGAACAGTTTCAATGGGTCACGAAAGACCAGCTTCTTGAATATGATCTATTATCCGGTGATTATATCATTGCCAGAAACCTCCTCTCGCAAATCTAATGATTAATTCATGAACATTCAGTGCCTTCAGTGCTCACATATTTGCCCATATCAAATAGATTGGAACACGTCTCGTCTAAATTCTGCTTATTTTCTGCCCACATTTATCTATCAAAAGCCTCCATTCATTCACTCATATGTCTGATGATATGGTGAAATACTACAAGGACCGAGCCAAGGAATACGAGGAGATCTATGAATGGCGAGACCCCAAGCGCCAAGAAGAACAGGACCTGATGCAGTCCGAGTTGAAGAAAGCCTTCAAAGGACGAAGAATGCTGGACATAGGCTGCGGCACCGGGTACTGGACTCAACGGCTAAGCTCCACCGCTGAGAGAATCGTGGGGATCGACATCAACGAGGCTGTGCTTGAGATAGCTCGTAGCAAAGAGTATGGCTGCCCCACAGAGTTCATGGTGATGGACGCATACAATATGGAGTTCGATGAACGCTTCACAGGCGTCCTCGCCTCATTTATGCTCAGTCACGTCCTCAAGGAGGACATACCAAGCTGGCTTGATCACGTCCATGAATTTCTTGAACCCGGTGCACGAGTCTTCTTCGCCGATAACACCTACATAGAGGGCGTAGGAGGAGTACTCCAGACAAAACCAGATGACCCAAACACCTACAAGCTCAGAACCCTCAACGATGGAAGCCAACACCTAATTGTGAAAAACTACTTCACAACCGAAGAACTAGTGAAACTATTCAGTAAGCACAGCAAGGGCGTGAATGAGAAAAACGTGTTTATAGGGAAATGCTTCTGGTGGATTACCTACATCTACGAACCCTAATCGATGGGGCTGAACTCCTCTTTTGGCGCACCACAGACTGGGCACTCCCAGTCATCAGGCAGTTCCTCAAAAGGTGTTCCCGGCGCAACTCCATTATCAGGATCGCCTTTCGCTGGGTCGTAGATATAGCCACAGATTCCGCATTCATATTTACTGGACATGCATGAGGCATTGACTCAGCGTTATATAAAACACACTCATAGACATCGTAAACGATAATATGCCACGACGCCTCCACCTACCTATATGCTAGCTGAACGAGAAGCCGCCAAGTACCCTTTCCTCAAGGTAGGACTCAACCTACTTGAGGCACTGGACCTGCAGCTCGACGACCTAGCGGGACCCGCTTACACAAAGGTTGTGGACAGAGCCAAGGAAAGGGTAATCGAAGCAATAGTGAAAGGCGAGGTATCGGTTCAGCTAACGGAGCCACAGACGGAGCTCCTCAGCTACCCAATAGCAGTAATGTTCGTTACCCTTATCGGAGAACCATTCCTAAACAGACGATACGCCCTCAGCGAAGCAGTTAGAGCATACAATATACTGCAAGACGAGTACGAGGAAAAGCTCCTAAAGATAGCGCAGGAGGAGTTCGGCTGGGATATACGTCAAGACCCAGAGAACATCGACGGCGTGATGCACAACTTCAAAATAAGATTCCAAGACTACCTCAGAGTAGCCTCAGGCTTCCATGAAGCAAAATGGAAGCTGGTAAACCGCAAGATGGAGGCAGGCTACGTCGCGATAACAGGCATCGAAGCAGCCAGACTCATGCAGGTCGAGGTTGAGAAATGGGTCAATGAACGAGTAGCAACTCCAAGCAGCTTCCCGTTGCCTAAAACTCTTCAGACCCGACTGGATGAGATAAGAAAAACATTCGATGAAAACAGATCAAAGTTGGGAGGAAGAGCCCTGCCAGACGAGGTAATCAACGAAGCATTCCCCCCATGCATCAACTACTGCTTAGAAGGATTACTTGCAGGGCGGCGGGCGAGCCACATGGAGCGCTTCGCATTAACAAGTTTTCTAGTGAACATAGGCATGCCCCTCGATCAAATGGTAAGTTTTTACACCAGCGTCACAGACTTCGATGAATCCCTCACGCGTTACCAGATCGAACACATCGCGGGTATGAAGGGAAACAGAACAAAGTACACTCCGCCAACGTGCAACACCCTCAGAACTCATGGAATATGCAGAAACATGGATGGTATCTGCAAGACAGTAAATCACCCCCTAAGCTACTACAGGAAGAAAGCCCTCAGAGTCCAAAAGCGTGAAGAAGAGAAATCCACCGAGGAAGCTGAATCCCTAAATACAGCCACAGAAGAGTAACTTGGAAATGGAGCCACCGACGGAGGAACGCAGAGAGAAACTCAAGGAAGTAGGTTTGCACTACTGCAAACACTACGATAATATAGTCAGATTTAACGCGCCAGCTTGCGGAAAATGCGTCTACGCCACCTACCCCAAACGGTAACCAGATTTATACCACGATAAGATAAATGAGATATTATGGAAGAGCCGTGGGGGAGCCCAGATTTTGTAGCGGAACAGTTCCAGAACTGGTACCGTCGAAACAGTTCCACCATCCCAGCCCCACTAGAGATAGAGAAGAGAGAGTTCGCTTTCATCACGTTCCACGGCAAAGGCATGCACCGCCACCTCGCATTACCCACCGAGCCTGAGCTACACAGATACCTTAGAAACAACGCACCAATGCACGCCTATCATAGCAGCAGCTACTACTTGGACCCCACTGCCGATATGAGTCAAAAAGGGTGGCTGGGAGCCGACCTTGTGTTTGACATTGACGCAGACCACTTTGATCTACCGTGCCAGAAAGAACATGACCGGTGGTGGTGCAGAAACTGCGACGAACAAGGCACAGGGCACCCACCCGAGATATGTAGCTGTGGTAAAGCCCAGTTCATAACGGAGACATGGTTATGTGAGAAATGTCTGCAGGCTGCTAAATATGAGACCCAGAAGCTACTGGATATTCTGATAACTGATTTCGGGGTAGACCCTGAGAATCTCACCACGAATTTCAGCGGAAACAGGGGATACCATGTCCACGTCCACAGTGACGCATTCAAATCACTTGACCAGAACGCTCGACGCGAGATCGTTGACTACATAATGGCGACAGGGTTAGAGGCAGAGTATCAGGGATTCAGCAGACGAAACAGGGGAGCACGATCCACATTAGCAGAGGGCGGCTGGCGTGGTAGAACAGGACGCGCATTATACGATTATCTTAGCACAGCCTCGGAGGCGGAGATAAGATCCCTGAAGCTCGGGAGAAACGCTACATCCAATATAGTAAACAATCGAGATGAAGTGCTGGACACCCTTGTCACAAAACACCCAAGCAACGTGATCCCTCTCATCGATCCAAAGAGTCTCGAAAAAATATTATCAAAGGCTCTAAACCTGCAAGCAGCCGAGATCGATACAGTAGTAACCACAGATGTTCACCGCCTCATCAGGATGCCCAATACGCTTCACGGAAAGACCGGGTGGCAGACTCAAACCATCCCCTATGGGCAGCTGCCTAACTATGATCCATTGAAGAGAGCGGTCATTCTCCGTGGCGAACCAGCTACGCTGGTGTTCCGTCACGCGCCGAAGATAAAAATACTTGACACATTGTATGGTCCATATGAGGAGGATGAGGAAGCAACGCTACCATTGGAGGCAGCGTTATTCTTCCTGTGCAAACAAGGAGCTAGAGTAAAAAGATGAGAGAAAGATACACTAGACTCCACGAGGCATGGGAAAACGAGACCAAACGGGAAGAACTTCAGAACATACCCGACGACTTCCTCCACGAGATGAAAAACTACACAAATCAACTCAACAAGACTACGGCAAACACCGAGACACTATCAGGAACCCTCACCCAGACAGAGCGCCAATACGCCAACCAGATGCTCAAAGAACTAACAGAGATCAGGCTTGATAAGATAATCAAGAGCGAGCTAAATGGGCTGCCAATAAACGCCCAAGCAATGACCCCAGAGGAGCAGCAACTCCATAGTAACATGCGTCAGCTAATATCAGGATTCAGACAGGGCATAGAACAAGCCCCGCCCCAAAGACAACAGAAGCCAACTCCCGCCACTCCTAAAAGAGAGCAAGTTCCACAGCCAGCCAAAAAGGTTGATGAGCAAGATTCCGAGTTAGTGCTCATCAGATTCCTGCAGTCGCTCCCCGCGATTATGGGGGTGGACATGAAGGCATATGGTCCATTTCAGCCAGAGGAACTTGCCACTATTCCGCGTCAAAACGCCGAGAATCTAATAAAGCGCGGAATAGCAAAAAAGGTCGAGACCGACGCATAACCACACCATTTATACCCAACCACATCATATTCAGCCTACCCTCCTATGAGTTAAACCTAATAAGGAGAGACAAGTGTAAGCTGGTGGAGAATAGCAATGAAAGTACCCAAGACCATGAGGACTTACTGCCCAAAGTGTAAGACCCACACAGAGTTTCAGGTCAGCATATACAAGGCTGGGAAACGTGCGGGCGCAAAGAAGGGCGAGCGAAGACAGAAGATACGCAAGCAAGGATACGGTGGACAGAAATTCCCTGAGCAGCACAATCAGGCGAAGGTCTCAAAGAAACAGTCACTTGTATTAAAATGCAAAGAATGCAGCTACCAACTCATGCGAAAGGGAATGCGACTCAAAAAACTGGAGATAGAGTAAATTGGCAGAATGGGAGCATCTTATTCCAAGGCCCACAAGCAGGTTCCTAAGGGTACGCTGTATCAGTTGTGAATCAGAGCAGATAGTCTTCAGCCACAGTAGTACACTAGTACAGTGTCAGACATGTGGCGAGACCCTCGCTGAGCCTACGGGCGGCAAGGCAAAGATCAATGGCGCAATTATAGCCGTTTTAGGGTGATTTAGATGAGTTTAGGACTACCTGAGTGGCCTGAAGTGGGCTACCTTGTCATCGCTACAGTGAAGCGTGTGGAATCCTATGGGGCATACGTTGGACTGGACGAGTACGGTGGCAGGGAAGGCTTGCTGCACATCAGCGAGATCAGCAGCAGATGGGTAAGAAACATCAGAAACCACGTCAGACCAGGCCAAAAAGTAGTCCTACAGGTGCTCAGAACAGACCCAGGCAAGGAACAGATAGATCTCAGCCTTAGAAGAGTAAGCAAAGATGAGAAACGCAAGAAACTCGAAGAATGGAAGAAAGCCAGAAAGGCTGAAACCCTCATCACGCAGGCAGCTCACGATTTGAATGTGGACGTCAATGAACTCTACGCATCTGAGGGAAACAAGATAGTTGAACGCTACGGAAGCCTCTACGAGGGACTTGAGGCAGCCTCAAAGAAGGGCGTCGCCGCACTCTCAGAGACTGGCGTAAACGATAAAGTCGCTGAGACCCTCTACGAAGTCGCCAAAGATAAGATCGTAATCAAGGGCGTTACAATTCAAGGCGTCATAGAGATGACGAGTTTGAGGAGTGAAGGCGTTGAGGACATTAAGATGGCTTTCGAGGATGCAGCGGGTGTCGCGGAGGAGTTTGATTCAACAATCAACATCACTACTATGGGTGCGCCAAAGTATCGTATTGAATTGACAGCCGAGGATTATAAAAAAGCGGAAATAGCACTAGACAAGACCGTCACCAGTATAAAGGACATCTGGGCAAAAGTTGAGGGAACCTTCAACTACACGAGGGACTAGCCTTGGTCTGGCTGCTACGCCGATGTAAAAACTGTGACGTTTATACACTAAAGGAAACCTGCCCCAAATGTGGGGGAGCCACTGTTTCACCTCATCCAGCAAAGTTCAGCATGGATGACAAGTACCGAAAATATCGGTTACTGATGAAAAGAATGGCTGAAAAAAGCGAATAAGTATCTTTCATGTGGAAAGGCTTTTTACGCCATCAATACCATGATAGCACTCGATAACAATGGTAAAGAGCTACGTCAGGATCTATGGTCCTCCACTTCTCAAGGCAATCAGGACTCTTGAGGGTGTAGCCGTAGAGTTGTCCAAGGAAACAGAGGTAAAATTCAGCCACAAATGTGTGCCATACCCAACGAGACTACAGAGCGACAAGAACGATTGGAACAGCTACCTGCAGAATATGCAGAAGACTTACAAGGACTGTTATGAACCAGAGAAGATCATTAGCGATGCAGCTATGACCCTCGGCGACTACGACTTTGTCTTCGAATGGACTAGCAAACCATCGATCAAACAGATCGAGAATTTAATCTCCAAAGTTGACGCTGCCCTTGCAAAAGTGGGCGTTCTGTATACTCTGACTACAGAGTAAACTCATTTTTTCAATAAACGTTTTTTTAAATAAAAAATAAAAAAAGGGGGATTATTTTTCCTTACTTTCAGCTTCCATTTTCTGAGATGAGTCTTCAGCTTCTCTGAGTGCTTTTCTCTCTTGGAGCTCCTCGTAGACAATGAAGGCAGGCATGATAACCCATAGGGCAATCATGACCCAGAAGAGAATAGTATCTGTATCCATTTACTCCTTCTCCTCCTTCTTGGAACCCTTGCCTAGTACATTGAAGATTCCCTTTATTCCTGATGAGAATCCTCTCTTTACTTGTGTGGTGCCTCTCCAGTCTACTTCAACCTCTTCCTGTATCATCATAGTATAGTTGACTCCTGGGATGTACAACAGATTCTCTGGAATCAA
>CAYTVK010000017.1:14810-17607 GCA_964441725.1 uncultured Candidatus Bathyarchaeia archaeon
AGCCGTTTGGACGGAACATGATTACCAAGATAAGCAGTGCACCTAGGAGTACTGACTCGAAGTATGCGATTGGGAAGAAGAATAGACTTTCAAGTAGCCACTTGTTTACGATGATTATCCTACGCAGAGCAGTGATGACTGCACACCCTAGGAATGTTCCCGCGTTGTTACCGGGGCCACCGAGGATGAGCATCAGCCAGGGCCAGTATGTCCAGAAGGCACGTTGGTAGTTTGCCTCGACGACGAAGCTGAAGTAGAAGGCTAGGAGTGTTCCGCTGAGCGCAGTGATTCCACTTGCGAACATCAGAATGTTTCTCCTGATTCCGACCACGTTCTTTCCAACGCTTCCTACTGTAACTTCGTTCTCACGGATAGCTCTCATCAGCCTACCGTATGGGCTGTTCAGCATCGTTCTAAATATGAAGAAGCTGACTAGTCCAATCAGTAGAGTGACGACTGCTGTGAGAACAGTTCTGTCCCCTGGGTACCAAGCGAATACGTTCGGTATGAACATTCCAAGGGTACCGCCGCTGATCGAGGGGATGTTCCTTCCGAAGATCTGAGCTGCGTCTGCCATTGTGATCAATACGATCATCAAGTAGGTTGCCCTGAGCCTGATAGCAGGTAGGGCAATGATCCAGCCAATGACTGCGCCCAGAATGAGTGAGGCTGCTAGACTGAATAGAAGCATGGACCATCCAAACATTGCATGTGTTGTAATGTACTCGTTGGTCAGCTTGACGTTAGCTGGATTGTTGTAAGTCCAGTCAAAGTCACTAGCCCATGTTTGTAGCTGTACTCCCGCAGACTCCACCATGACAAAGATCAGTCTGGTGGTGATGGCGCTTACAGTGAAGCCTCCAATGATGACCTGCACAGCACATCCCATGTTTGGGATACCTGCGTTACCATATTGGAAGTTCAGCGCCATGGCTACAATAACAAATAATCCAAAGTACTCCGCGATGTCAACGATGAGCCTAGCGCTCCCTGTGACCGCTACGCCGCTCGTGAGTAGTCCAAATGCGATATCTTGTAGCATCTTTCTATCACTCCTTTAGCAACCCCACAGCTTTTCTGAAGTTTTCTCCAGTCTGTGTGGCTGCGAATTTTGACCATACTCCCTGTAGACCTTGTGGTTCAATCAGTAGAACTGCAACCAAGAAAGCCATGGGAATAACTGGTCTGTACTCGCCTATCCATACGCCTATGAACGCCTGTCCCCATGTTGTCAGCATAATCTCTGACATTCCAACTATGGCTCCTCCAATGACGCTTCCGTAGATGCTGTCAAAGCCTCCTAGCAGACTACCGGCCATGATACTTGTGATGATCGCGGCACCGGACTGTGGAGTGCTCTGGAACCATAGGGGGATCATTGCGCCTGCGAGGCAAGCGAGTCCTCCGGTAAGGAACCAGCTGAACAACTGAATCTGATCAATGTTGATACCAAGAACAGATGCGAGTTCTGGGTCTTCTGCTGTCGCCCTCATGGCAACACCCAGCTTGGTTCTTGTAAGCATATAGTGTAGTGCTAAAACTGAAGCTATGGTTAGACTCATTGATACTACGAAGATTCCTGGGAAGCCGGCGACCATGAAGTCGTCTTCTTTCAATAGGAAAGCCATCGCGTATGTGTTGAATCTCATCCTCAGGTAGTAGGCGTAGATCTGGATCAACGCCGTTAGGAAGATCTGGATAGCCAGTGTGCTGATAGTTAGCACGATGGCGCCACCGCCCATGTTTGTGAGCACTCCTATAACCAGCTTGTAAATTAACACGCTGAATAAACCTCCAACTATGAAGGAGATGGGGAACCCATAGTAGGGTGATAGACCCCAGATCTTAGAGAACGTATAGCTTACATAGATACCAATGCCTGCATATGTTCCGTGTGCGAAGTTTGGTACCTTCGCTGTCAGATACGTTAATGTAAAGCCGATACTAAGCAGCGTAATCTCTGAAGCATAGACTAACGCTGACATATATATTGCAGGGATTAACATGTGTAAACCCGTTACGCTTGTAACTTATTGAGCTAATAATACTTTGCATAATCCATAGACGTTTGTTACGCGAAATGGCGATACTGGTGATTTTTTTGGTTGAATTAATCAAAAAAACGCCTTTAACCCCCCTCTTCTTTCATTGTTCAGTTAACGTAAATAAATGTCAGTAAAAACCTTATATAATGTAAGGAGAGTAATTTCTCTCTGCGACAAACCATAAGGTGAAGCAAGACTTGGAAATGAAAGGTAATACACTAGCAATTGTGCTTCTAGTCGTCGGACTTATAGTCGGAGCTGGAGCAGGATATTTCCTAGCACCCAGTGGCGGTGGACCAGGACAGACCGTTGAGGTCCCTGTTGAACCCCTCGCTGGTAAAGAAATTCAGATTGGATACATTGTTTCCAATACTGTAGCTCTTGAAACGACAACGCCACACGTAGAACAGATAATGACGCCAGATTACAACGCGTATGCGGCGAAACTCGGCTACGATGTGAGCTTTAAGTATCTGGTAGACGATGCAACCGGCCAGGCCGCGGTCCACTTGGAGAAGGTTCAGGGATACAAATCCATGGACATTAACGTCTTCATTGGTGGCGGATGGTCAAGCCAGGCGCAGGCGGCTCTCAGCTACTGTAACGACAACAACATGTTGATGTGGAGTTCTTCTTCGACCAGCCCACTTCTCTCTCTTCCGGACGACAACCTGTACAGGATGTGTCCAGATGACACGATTCAGGCACCAGCTATCGCTGAGATGTTGGTAAGCCACGGAATCCATGCAATC
>CAYTVK010000018.1:0-17186 GCA_964441725.1 uncultured Candidatus Bathyarchaeia archaeon
CTACTCTTTCACTACTTCTTCTAGACGTTTCGGTTCTTTGACGTAAAGCCATGTAATTATGAAGCAGGGTATGTTCACAGCCATAAATACGTAGATTGGCATAGTGTGACTGATGTTATCGTATACGAGACCGCCAGCGAGTCCTCCTCCAGCGACAGCTAACAGGCTGAAGAAGCTCTTACTGCCCATTACACGTCCACGCTTATCTTCTGGTATCAGGTCAGCCCAGAGAGCCTGAGTCGCGCTGTAAAAAATGATGTTTATCAGCCCAATGATAGGCGTAGCGAAGATCAACTGGATGAAAGTAGCTTTAAACAGGATTGGTATAGTGACAGCGGTCAACGCGTAGCCAAACAAGAGCGGCTTGACTCTACCAAACCTATCGATAATCCTCCCCGACGGGATAGCGAATATTATCATGGCCACACCTATAATTGCCCCAAGGTAGCTTAACTGGACCTCTGTGATGCCGAGATCATTTATAAGATACAAGGTTAGAACTGTGTTAAACATAATATTCGGGATGATGAATAAGAGCTCAACAGACAGCAGCGCCTTAAGAGTACTTGGCACCTCCTTCCATATCCCTATGCCCTCCGCAAACCCCTTGGCGCTGCTCAAACTGGACAAAACATCTCTAGCTGTTACCTCAGACTTCACAGTATCCTCTTGTAACCTCCACCTCATCAACGAGGCGGCTAGAAACGCCAAAGAGACCAAACCAAAGGCTATCCTAGATGTGCCCACTACTCCGTAGATTGTGAAAAGAAACCCAGCGATTAACGGTGAAGGCGTCGTTGAGACCTTGGTTATCAAGTTTATGAGACTATAACCTCTGCCTCGCTTGTTCTCGGGTAGGGACTCCTTTACTATACTGTCAAAACCCGGAGTGTAAATCCAGCAGAAGCTAGTGAAAATCGCTCCAAGCAGAATATAATGCCATGATGGAGCGAAGGCATATAGAAGATACGACGCCGATGCGAGCAGCGTCATCACGATTATCAGTCTCTTTCGTCTATATTTATCAGCTAGATGACCACCGGGAATCTTGACGAGCGCCTCTGTGAGTACAGCGACTGAGCTTATTACGCCTAGTAACGTTGCGCTACCGCCTAATTCGGTTACATACAGTGGATAGTAGGTGTACGCCATCTCTCTCGCAAAGTCAACAAGAAGCCACCCCATGAGTATTATCAAAAAGTTTCCACGAATGAAGCTGAACTCGCTGAGAAAGCCTGTCTTTTTATTGCTTTTGGAGTCCACTTCACTCATATCGCTAACGATAACTGTGTAGATTTAATATTACTAACCTAACGTGAGCACAAGACGTTAGTTTTACGTGTTTCAGTTCATGCAGTAACTTAGTGCTTCAATTTATTTTCTCTCGACCTAGACTATGACCCAGTTATGTTTTATAATCCATGTATCTGATCAAAGCTCATGAGTGATAACCCGGAAATATCACCGAATCTCGTGCTGTTAATCAGCATCATGGCGGTTAGCTCAGCCAGCATATTGATCCGGTGGGCTGACGCTCCTCCTTTGGCCGTTGCATCTTATAGGATGGTTCTGAGTGTGCTACTACTAGCCCCATTTTTCCTACGCAACAATGGCCTGAAAAAACTCAGACAGCAGAGTATGAAACAGTTAATCAGCCTCTTCGCGGTGGGTGTGATTCTCGCCATCCACTTTTCAACATGGATCACTAGCCTATCCCTCACTACAGTAGCGAGTAGCGTGATCTTTGTACACATCGACCCCATATTCGTGGCTATCATCAGCCACTTTTTCCTAGGAGACAAGATAACCCCGAGGACTCTGGCAGGGATCATCATCAGCTTCATCGGAGTATCCATAATCGCTATGGGTGACGTCGGGGCTGGGGCATCCAACATTACAGGAGACCTCTTGGCACTCCTCGGTGGTGTGATGCTTGGTCTCTACATCCTTGGTGGAAGAGTTTACAGGAAGAGTCTTGATCTAACGACTTATGTTACGCCTGTTTATTCCTCTGCTGCAGTTGTCTTGGTGGCTATGAGTCTCTTCACGGGTACTCCTCTTTCCGGGTTTTCCGCGAGAACCTATGGCTTCTTTTTCCTCATCGCCCTGATTCCCATGATATTCGGGCATACACTGTATAACTGGGCTCTACGGTATCTATCAGCGCCCATCGTCAGTCTTAGCCTCCTAGGTGAACCTGTGGGTGCGAGTATTCTCGCTTTATTGTTGTTGGGTGAAACCCCGAATAACTTCACTGTCATTGGGGGCGTTATTACTCTTGCCGGGATTTTTATATCTGTGTACAGGGGTAGAAACCATTCGAGTTAGCCTATGTTAGCTAAAATATAGGGAATACATGTTAACTTCCCAATACCTTTAAACCATTATCAGAACGAAAATACGCCAATCAATACCCTGAAAACGTAGAGAGTGTTTTTTTTGGACGCAAATGTAATAGTCATTCTCGTCAGTCTAACCATTTTCCTCGCATACATAGGAGGCATACTGTACTCAAAGACACGCGTCCCTGATATCTTCTGGCTGATCTCCTTCGGGGTTCTCCTCGGTCCAGTGACAGGGATAATCGATCCATCGACGATGACCAGTTTAGCGCCAATGTTGGTGCTGATAGCCTTGAACCTACTGATGTTCGAGGCTGGTCTCAACGTGGACCTGAAAACATTCAAGGAAAGTATGGGAAAAAGCAGCTACCTTGGCGTGATAACATTCGTCTTAACCACCTTCATCATCGGATATGGGCTCTACTTTATCCTGCCATCCCTTTTCACACCCACCGAGGGGCTTCTATTCGGAGCCATGATAGGTGGAACGAGCACCTCAACTGTTCTCAGCATACTGGGGTGCATCAACTTGGACAGCAATGAGGCTGGGCAGTGCAGACTCTTTCTGGTTCTTGAATCCATAGTCACAGACAGCATCAGCATAGTCACATCCATGACCCTCATAAGGATCATACAGATGCCACAAGTACCCCTGAGCGAAGGCTTCAAGGACATAGTATTCGTCTTCACCATAGCCTCTCTACTGGGAATTATTATCGGAGTTACATGGGTTCTGATACTTGACGCTGCCAGAAACAGGCCGTTCAACTACATAATGACCATAGCTGTCCTCTTCTCAAGCTATATCTTAGGAGAGATGATTGGCGGACCTGGGGCAGGGGCTTTAGCCGCTTTGTTCTTCGGAATCACTTTGACTAATTACCCTGTATTCGCGAAGCGTCTCGGACTCAAGGAGAATGTACGCGTTGAGAGACGCCGGTTGAGAGGGTTCCATGAAGAAATTACTTTCCTCATAAAGTCTTTCCTCTTCCTCTTTGTTGGATTACAGATGAATCTCAAGCCCGCCTACTTCGCCATTGGCTTTGCAATCGCCTTAGCTATCGGAGCAATACGATTTGCAGCCGTCTATTTAACAAAAGTATTCATTCCTCTGAGCGATGTAGAGGTTAAAGCCAGCAGATTGGAGTTCAGTAATGGTTTGACCGCCATCGTTCTCGCCCAGATGCCACTGCTGGTGACGGGCTCACAGTATTTCACAGACCCAACGATATTTGAGTCAATAATAGTGCCAACTGTATTAACCACAGCGTTGTTCGGTTCTCTGCTTGGGCCAATTCTCTTCAAAGGTAGGGTTTCGATTACACCCGTGGAGCCTGAGCTGCAGGGTGAACCTAATGAATAAACTTATCCGGAAAACCTCATCAATCTAAGATATGGTCGATAAAACGGAATTAAAAAACAGAGTAAAGGAAGAAGCAGGGAAGGTCTTCCCTGAGCTGAAGGTGTTGAAGGATGAGATTGGTAGACACCCTGAGCTGGGTAGCGAGGAGGAGAAATCGAGTAAGCTGCTCGTTGATTCATTGAAGAAACACGGTTTTGAGGTGACGTATCCCTTCCACGGGATGCATACGGCGTTCAAAGCAGTGTACAAGGGAAAAGAGCCCGGTCCAGTTATCGCTATACTTGCAGAATACGACGCATTACCCGGAGTCGGACACGGCTGTGGTCACAACATCATCGGAACATCTGGCATCGGAGCTGGAATAGCTGTGAGTAAACTCATGGATGGATTACCAGGTGAGGTATGGGTAATAGGTACTCCAGCGGAGGAGGGGCACGGCCCTTACGGTGGCTCTAAGGTTAAGATGGCGAATGAAGGTGTCTTCGATGGCGTTGATGTGAGTTACATGATTCACCCCATGACAGGTCTCAGTCAGGCGCAGGGCAACTTCCTAGCGGTCTCAGGCGTACTGATAGAGTTCAAGGGCAAGACCGCCCACGCCGCTGCAGACGCTCATAATGGTGCAAACGCATTGAACGCTGCTGTGTTAACCTATATAGCTATTCACGCCAACAGGCAGCAGCTCAGGAGAGACGCAAACCCGGTTGTTCACGGCATAATAACTGAAGGTGGATTGGCGTCCAACGTTATTCCTGACAGAGCAGCCTTACGATTCGGTGTACGCAGCAGCGATGACACATACCTCCCTGTGCTTCTAGAGATGGTGAAGAACAGCGCTAGAGGAGCGGCTTTAGCCACTGGCTGTGAGGTAGATTTTACCTCATCCACTGGGTTAAAATCAAATATACACAATAATCGGCTGGGGAAGCTTATCACAGATATATGGGATGAGCTAGGTCATCCATATCAGGACCCTGTTGAGGTGGCTATTCAGCCTCCAGGCGGTAGCACTGATTTCGCCGATGTTACTCATGTGGTTCCCGGTATTCATCCCATGATCGGCATTACTCAGGAGGAGATGCCCATGCATAGTGTACAGTTCGCAGACTGTACCTTTACTCCGGGTGGCGATGAAGGGCTCATGGTGGGTATGAAGACATTGGCGTTGGCGACAGTCGAGATACTGTCCGATCCTGAGCTCTTGGCTGAGATAAAGGCAGAGTTTGAGGAAAGACGCATCAAATAATATTTCTAATGGGCTGGGCTAGTTGTCCAGCTACTCCAATATCTTGGGTACGGATATCAATGAGACTTCCTGATGCGCCACAGGGTTCTAACTGATACTGAAGATATAACCACTCTTAGATGTTCTCAAATTCTCTAGTATCTCGAAAGTCCTCGGACTTATTATATGGGTCTCCAGTGGATGCTCTTAGATGTCGTATATTTTTGCTTGACCGATAACCCCATGCCTATCCTGACGATCTCTGGAACGATCTCGTTCTTGAATCGTTCAGTAGGTTGCCCCAGCACGATTCCCTTGCAGTCAGGGTCCATATACAGGTAATAGGTCTTGTCTCCGATCTGTACTTTAGCGTTATCTCCTTCTTTGTACAGTGGCTTATGGTGCATCCTGAATGGGAATAATCTGCAAGCAGTGGGCTTTGTGCCCTGAAGAGTGCATATCCATCGCCCCATCAATGGTCTCAGGAAGATACAGCGCCCGTTTGCCTGATTCCGTAGGTAGGCTTTACCCACTCCATATTCCAGAACACTGGGTCCATACTGGCTTGAAACCAAGACCATCTCCTCCATCTTCAATGGCACACGATAACCTACACAGCAGTTACCACATGCCCTGCATGACCAAGATGAGACCTCTGTCCACGGTATCAATGCGCTGTTATTCATGATGTCTACAGCCTAAACCCTCGGAGACTTATGTATGTAACGCATAGAAAACCTGTTATCGTTTCTTTTCCTTCTCGCTCTCCTCTATCTCATAGAGAAGCCCGTAGACATCATTGTGCTGCTTGATGAGTTTCATGGTGAACTTACCGAACCAGTAGAATATTCCTAGACTGAACAAGATGATGATAAAGCTGAGGACGTCAACCATTTCCATTTGACTTTCACTAATAACTCCGAGCAGGATGGTAATAATATTTGCTAAAACGAGTCAAGGGTGGCAGCCATGACCCATGCGTCTTCACCATCAAGGTAGTAGCCATAGTTACGCTTCACCTTGCTGAAGTTGAGTTTACTGTATAACCCAATAGCTGGTTCATTGCTCACACGGACCTCAAGATAGCCCTCATTACAGTCGTAGATCTTGCGACCACGAGACATACCCTGTACAATGAGTTCCTTTCCGATTCCCTTACGACGATACTTCTCCATAACCGCTATGGAAACGATATGACAGAGCCTTGCGGGGCTGAGTTTTCCCTTTTTTGACCAGCCGCGCTCGATCCTGCACATGATATAACCCTGAATTTCACCGTCTGCCTCAGCGACTAGAAATGTCTCTGGGTACTTTGTGTAAAGGTCTCTGTAGAAGTAGCTGCTGTAGTTTTCCGGCAGGCACTTGGCGTTTATTTGCATTACTCGTTCAAGGTCATCGGTCTTGAACACCCGGACTGTGAAACTCTGGAAACTCACTTTATGTCCCTTGATGTTGAATCCCATGAAATTTAAAGAAATCGCATGAAACCATACTAGCTGGGTTTAAAGGCTTCCATTATAACTTTATCTCGATGGCTGAAACCGCCCCCGAGACCAGTCACGAGATGAACCCAGTCTACATTGAGGCAGTTCATAGACACTTCAACGTTATAAAAGCATACTGGGAGCGGACAACACCCACTTTCATAATTAAGACAAGGGGAGAAGGCTTCAGACAGACGCTGATGAAGCCCGCGTTCAAGGCGCTGGCAGACGAACTGCGTGATCAAGGCTATATTCCAAAGATCAGGTGGATCGTTGACAACTACCATATATCGATCTTTGAGCGCAAGATCGAGGAAAACGAGAGCTACATGAGAAACAAGATACTTTTTGTAGCTACAGTGTTCACGGTGATGCTCGATGGCTACCTCCGAAGCAATAACCCTATAATAAGACAGGAACTCATGCCAAACACCCCGATAATAGTGAACGTGCTGATATTCACATTCGCCATCATACTGATTTTCGCTGTACACGAGTATGGCCACAGATACATCTCACTGAAACGAGGAATAAACGCATCACAGCCATACTTCATACCCGCCCCACCTGGAATGGGTGGAACACTAGGCGCAATAATATCACAGCGAGAGCCCCCTGTGAACAGGGATGCTTTATTCGATCTGGGCTTGAGCGGCCCTGTAAGCGGCTTCATAGCCACCGTGCTCATAGCTATCGTGGGAATCAGTCTAAGTTTCGTGGTCCCAACGGCTCAGGTGAACCAGTGGATGTTCGACTACCCCGAGATCCGCTTCCAGATAATGCCCATGCCTCTCATCCTTGATACAATAGCATCAGTGATCAAACCCACCACATCAACCGAGGTGCTCATAATGCACCCCGTAGCATTTGCAACCTGGGTGGGCTGCATTGTAACATTCATCAACCTCATCCCAAGCTGGCAGCTGGACGGGGGCCATATTATAAGGAGTCTCGTGGGACGTGAATCCCATAAAATAGTCTCAGTGGCAGGGGTATTGCTTCTGATTGTCTCAGGCTACGTGGTCATGGGGGTAGTGGTAGCTTTTTTCATGATGCGTCCGGGTCTTGAATCTATCGAGCCCCTTGATGATTTGTCTCCTTTGAGTATTTCACGGAAGTTTGGGTTATTGATCTACATCGCGGTTATGCTGCTGAGTCTTGTGGCGTTATTCCCAATGTGATCAAGCGATAAAAGAGATCATTGTTCTAAAACAGTCTTTTTTTCAGACCAGATGGTTTGACACCCATATGGGATAACCACCGTCTTCCTGCCCCTGCGCGACTGTATGGCTTTCTGATAAGCCTCATTGACTGTTCTGGCTACATCTATGCCGAGCGACTCTACGAGGTAATTGGGCAGAGCCGACACCAGTATTATCCGGTTATTAACCTGTAACTGCCTAACTAAATTAAGTGCTTCAGCACCATACATGTATCTTCTCTTTATCTCGCTAGAGTCACTGACTCTCGTCAGCTGAGTGAAAGCCTCAGCGCCGAGACCGTTTACGCACTGAGCTAGAAGAATCAAGGCGCCGTTTTTCTTGGTAGCCTTGGAGGCATTCAGTAATGCCCACGTAGCCGAGTATAGGCTCTCATCATACGGTGAACCGCCTGCGCTCGTGATGGCGATGTCTGCCCCTCCTTCCGTGGAGACCTCCCTGAGGTCAGCGAGACTGTTTATGGCTTTTCCCCACGACTCCTCGTAGCCTCCACCGTGAGCCGCGATGATTCTACCATCCCTATTGGTTACAAGGTTTAACGCGAAGTCTATGCCTGTCTTGTTAATAGCCTCAAACACATCTTCTTTGATGGGGTTTAACTCGATGCTGCCTAGCATAACATTGGAGTCGAAATAGTTTTTTCTATACTCCTTAATGGTCTCGTTTGAAGCCAGTCCCGGTACGACGGCGCTGTGGGCGCCAGCGAACCCTGTGAAGGGATCAACTCTTGTTTCACCGATTGCGATCTTGAGCTTTGCCTCGTGGTATCTTTGGTTTATCTCAACCGGGGTTCCTCTATGTGTTTCACCGAGCTCAGCGTTGTTCCCTGTGCCTCTATTGTGATCGATTAACACTATGTCACGTAGCTCAGGTACTTCGCTGATTGCTGTCTTCAAGATGGAGTTTTCCTTATCGTTTTCACCGTTGCCGATGATAATAGCCATCCTCTCCTTCGGAACTATGAGTTCAACGAGAATCTTGGTCAACTCTGTAAGCGCTAGGGTTACCGCGTGGGGATTTGAGTAGATATCGACTGCAATCGCCACGTTTATTCCGGGTTCTACGAGTTCTTCCAGTGTTTTTCCATATGGCTCCATTATGGCGTCTGTGATGAGTTCTATGGGTGTTTTCTCGGGTTCAGCTTCTCTGGGTTCCGCTATCCCTGTAAGGGATTCTAGTTCTACTGAGACGTAGACCTCTGTATCTCCGTAAGGTAGCCAGCAATCAACCATGTCTCTTCAATTGGTGTCTGTGGTTTTTGACTTTTGTTATCTAACTGCCAGGGTTCAACTGTGAACCGTTTGGTCTCGCAGATGGATGTTTTCTCAGATAGTCGTTCAATGTGTTTCTTGTTTGATTAACCTCGTTCTGCAACCGGTTTAGGTCAGTACTCGGTGCGTTTTGCATGCTTGCAGTGAGTTCATCTATCCTGTTGAGAAGTCTGCTCGTAACTGCTCCATTCACTGTGTCGGCTAGTCGTTTGAGTCTCTGCTCCGTGTTCTGCATCTCCTGTAGAGCTGTGGCTACGTTGCCTGTGTTGATAAAAGTGTTTGATTCTGTAAGTTTCTGTCTCAGCGTCTCTAGTTCCTGTAATGCAATCGTTGACTGTACTGGTCTTATTGTTTGAAGTTTCTGGAATGTATTCATGTATGCCTCAACCCGGTTTTCTAATGCAGTCTGGTATCTCTCAGCAAGTCGTTTTGTGACCTCTGACTGCCGTTGCCGTAGCGCAGCAAGCCTCTGAGTGACCAACTGTTGGATTCTTGTTATCCTTTGCTCGGCTTCGACTATTTTTCCTTCGTCGAGAAGGCTCTGAGCTTCACTTATCATGTTTCTTAGGGTGTACAACTCCGTCTCCAGTGTGTCAACGTTCAAGCCGTTCTCACAAAGCTTCTCCACCACCGCATTGATCTCAGCGTATTGATGATTGAGCTGATCTATCCTCTCCTGAACCCTGACTCGCTGCTGCTCGTTGTCAACTGGAGGTTCTATGTTCTCACCATAGCTGTACTCCACGACCTCTCTGAACATATTCATGGCTTCTTGAAGCGACGCCTGCGCAGCCACATGGTTCTGGCTCTGGATCGCGTTAACGGCTTCATCAAGGTCATTTACTCCCTGCCTGTACTTATCCAAGACATCTTGGGGTATCTGCTGACCCTGATTTCTCGTCTCTATGAGCGATGTCTCCGCTTGTTTTCTGGCGTTGGCTGCGAGTGTTCTTATAGTGTTTACAAGCTGCTGAGGCGTCATATTTGAGACTGTGAATGTTTTCTGGGCCGTTTCTTCGTCTTCCTGTATTTTTACTGTGTAGATGTCTATGGCTGCGTTGGATGATATCTGGTATGTTAAACTGAATTGCCCAGTTGAATCCACCGTAACGTTGAATGGCTCAATCGTCGCCCTCGAATTCATCACCTCGATAATGATGATCGAGCCAACGGAACCAGTGCCTGTGACTGCAACTGACTCTCCGGGTCTAGCAGACGATGGTGTCACTTCTAGGGTCGGTTGAGCAAGAGCCATGTTCAGTGTCATGGCGGCGATCATTATAATCATGAGCACGAGTACACCGTTTTTCTTCATCTTCTCTCTGATTTCCTTATATGCATTGATGGTATTAGAGGAACCCCGCGAAACCGTGTGGAACAGGTGTTTCCTTATTTGGGTTTCCTCCTGTATTCTTCTTTTATACTGATGAGGCTCTGTCCCCCTATTTTCCGCTCATTCACAACTTCGAAGCGTTGTAGGCGCTGGATCATTCTCCATGCGCTTGTCCTTGGGATATCAAATCGTTCCCTGATATCGTATGCAAAGGCTTCTCCATCGTTCTCAGCAAGATACTTCAGAACCTCGCGGTCATCCATCCTTAGCTCAGGGTGCTCCTCGAATAGAAGATTCAAGTCTATCTCAACATTTTCTCGTGCATATTCTTGGGTGGGCTTCCTCTTATACAGATAATACGCAGCAGTGGCTACGATGATGATTACTCCCGCTACAATGTACAGGGTGCTATCCGCGGGTTTTTCGATGTTTAATGCTGCTTCAAATGCCTGTTCCGCGTAGTTTAACGCCTGATCATAATCTCCCGTCTGATACATTGACTTGGCATCACCTAAGAGTTTCTCAGCATCATCCAGTCCCTCTGTTTTACCTGACTCTCGTGCTGATTTGATGGCAGCCTCAGAGGCGGTTATCTTCGTATTAGCTGCTGTCGCCTTCTCTACAGTATCTTTCACGAGATGAAGCGCGTCCGTCGCCTTTTCCTCTGCATCCAGATTGTTGCCTTGCTGGAAAAGCGTCTTTGCCTCAGCTAGCTGTGTCTGTGCCTCTGCCACTATTAACCCGTCGTTGAGGGCTCCCTGGATCGCTTCCTCGGCTTTATCTATGGCTGCTTGAGCCAGTGTCTCTGAGTCGACAATATCCACCGTATATTGCACTTCTAACTGCCCTTGAGGCATTATGAGAACAGTTTTCCCTTCCATCGAGTCAATCTCCAATGGAATTGTATTCAGGTTAACCACCGTAGCTCTTTGAGGCAGCACAACTTTGGCGCTGATTGGCGCATTTACGCTAAGAGACCAGATTGCACCAGCTTTTCCCGTCAATTCGCTAGTGATATATGTCAAGTTTACGAGGCTTGACCCAAGGCTGTAGACAGTCAGACCATCTCCGGTTTCAACGTATTCAAGGGGTAGCCCCTCCTCGTTTATGATTAATAGATCGCCGTAGCTCCCAAGCAGGCTTACGTTTGTCTGCAGACTGGTTATCTCGGATTGAAACAGATAATCCAGTCTTGTTACGCCGTCACTGTAGACCGTAATCACTAACTCTTGGGGTGTGGTCTCAGCGAAAACTGGGGTTATCTGGGTTACGATGAGAAATAGCAGAATAATGTTAAGTTTAATTCCCATTTAACCCCACTGCTTAGTAGAGACGGCTCCTACTGAAATAAGAGCATTCTCGATCTTAACGATTAATAATCCTCCTCCATTAGTCATGAGGATAATAATGTCAGAGAAAACAATCACATACTACCCCAGTTTGGGGGAGGAAAACACAGAGAAGACCCTGAAAGCAGCCAAGAAACGTGCAGATGAGCTAGGAATCAAGACCATTGTAGTCTCATCCACGAGAGGTGGATCGGCACTCAAGACACTTGATGTCTTCAAGGGCTACAATGTCATCGTTGTGACCCATGAAGCAGGGTTCAAGGAACCCGGAAAGATAGAGATGAATGACGAGACCGTTGAGGAGATTAAGAAGAAAGGCGGCAAAGTGTTGACGACTGTTCATGCCTTTGGTGGGGTAGCGACGGCGATACAGAAAAAATTCAACACATTGGAGTCAGGTCTGCTCATAGCCAATGTGCTAAGAATATTCGGTCAGGGAATGAAGGTGACTGTAGAGATCACATACATGGCTGCTGACGCTGGCTTACTGCCAATGGATCAGGACATAATCTCTATCGCAGGAACAGGGAGAGGACTGGACACAGCTATCGTAGTAAAGCCTGCTCACAGCAGAGAAATGTTTGATCTCTACGTGAAAGAGATCATCGCCAAACCATCGAACAGAAACTAAACCATCTATTTTTGATAGATGGTGAATCTCTCTTTTTTCGCCTTACAAATGGGGCATTGATCAGGCGCATCTCCCTCAACGGTGTAGCCGCATACCTCGCAGACGCCTACATCATCCAGTTCAAGGTCCATGTCCTGATCAGCGGCATCCTTGGCTCGCTCATAAAACGCTGCATGGGTCTTCTCCGCCTCCCAAGCATACCTGAAACTGATCTCAGCCGCGTATTCTTGCTGCATCTTAGCTACATCCATGAAAGCAGGGTACATTTCATTTACCTCATAGTGTTCTCCATCTATCCCATTCTGAAGATCCTCTGATGTTGTTCTGCTACCGAATAATGCACCGGATACTGTTGTGGCGTCTCCCTTATGCTGAATATTCTTGTAGTGATTCCCAGCGTGAATCTTCTCAGCGTGGGCAATCGCCCTGAAGAGACGAGCAATATTGTTGTATCCTCCTTTCTTTGCTCTGTCCGCGTAGAGCGTGTATCGCATATGTGCCTGACTCTCTCCAGCGAAGGCGCTGATGAGGTTACTCTCGGTCATTGGTCTAACCATCATAATCAATGTGATCTTTTACACCGTGGTTTTTAGAACTGTTGCTTCTTAAAATACTGGAAATATTCTCGTGGGATGCGATATTTTATCAATCTATTATGCTAACACCTAAAGTATAGTGACTAGTTTTGAATGAAATAAGATTCCATGGAATGGGAGGACAGGGAGCCGTCATGGGCGCTTTGATGCTCGCAGAAGCAGCATTCACAGAAGGAAAATACGCCCAGAAGATCCCTGTCTATGGGGGCATGAGACGAGGCGGAGACGTTACCGTGTTTCTACGCCTCGATGATAAGCCCATAAGACGTACATCAGGCATCTATGAGCCAGACGCTGTTGTGATTCTCGACCCGACATTGGTTGATTTCCCTCCTGCTAGGAGTGGTTTGAAGAAAGGCGGAATAGCCATTGTTAATGAATCCAAGAAACCCGAGGAGATCGATCTTGGTGTGCCTCTGAGTAGGATTGCCACAATCGATGCTACTCAGATCAGCTCAGAGGTTTTCGGGGTCAGGGCAATACCCATCGTTAACACTATCATGATGGGGGCAATCGCAAAAGCGACCGACTGGGTGAAACTTGAGAGCCTGTATGAGCCAATCAAACATACTTTCCCCGGCAGGGTCGGTGAATTAAACGTGGCAGCGTGCAAACGCGGTTACGAAGCGGTGGAGGTTGCCTAGATGTCGCAGATAGTACGATCATACGCTCCAAAGGTGGATCAGGATACCTGTATCGGGTGCGGTTTGTGTCAGTTATACTGTCCTGAGAGCACTGTGAAGCTCACCGATGAGAAGAAGGTGATCTTTGACTACAGGTTCTGTAAGGGCTGCGGTGTCTGTGCAAACGAGTGCCCGGTGAATGCGATACAGATGGTGAAGGAGGGAGAACAATGAGTTTCACGAGAATGATGGAAGGAAACGAGGCAGCGGCTTGGGGGGCAAAACTCGCAAGAGCACAGGTTGTACCAGCGTACCCAATCACGCCTCAAACCGAGCTAATCAGCACAGTGGCGACATTGATCGCTGAAGGTAAAATGCAGACCGAATACATCAAGGTAGAAGGCGAGCATACGGCAATGGCTGCGGCGGTTGGAGCCTCTGCAGGCGGAGCGAGAGTGTTCACAGCATCAAGCAGCCAAGGTTTGGCATTCATGGATGAGCCCCTCTGGATACCTCCGGGGAGAAGGCTTCCCATCGTGATGTGCTTCGTAAACAGGTCTATGGCTCCGTTAGGTGGCCTCAGGCCGGATCACAATGATTCGATGCATCAGCGAGACAAGGGCTGGATTATCCTCTACTGTGAGAACAGTCAAGAAGTGCTTGACACTATACTCATGGCCTACAAGATCGCTGAAGACCCAGAGATCTATCTACCGGTAGGTGTCTGCTATGACGGCTACTTTGTATCGGCAACAGCAACGCCAACCAATGTGCCTGATCAGGCGAAGGTAGACGAGTGGTTGCCACCCTACAAGCATGAGTGGTATGATTTGATGCCAGACAGCTTCAAGATGCCACCACCCCAGAGCTTCCTAGAGATGAGACTGGGGGTAGCGGAAGCCCATGAGAAGGCTAAGCAGGTTATCAAAGACGTTGACGCTGACTACAAGAAGCTCTTCGGCAGAGGCTACGGCGGCTTAATGGAGGAGTATAACTGTGATGGCGCTGAGGCGGTCATCGTGACCATGGACTCTATGACAGGTACAGCCAAAGATGTGATAGATGAGATGCGTGCTGAAGGCAAGAAGATTGGCTTAATCAAGCTTAAATGCTTCAGACCATTCCCGCGGGAAGAATTCCGTAAAATAGCGCCGAAATACAAGGCAATCGGAGTCGTTGACAGAAACAACAGCTTCGGCTCAGCGGGTGGAGGAATAGTAGCCCTCGAGCTATCAAGAGCCCTCTATGATCTATCGGACAAACCGTTGATAGCCAACTTCCACGTCGGGTTATCGGGAACCGATGTAACCATGAACCAGATAAGGTACATGGCAGACGAGACGCTGGAAGCCGCCAAGACCGGCAAGGTGAAACAAGTAGTGGACTGGGTTGAAACTCATGATCTAGGAGAGGTGATGTAAATGTACAATGAAGAATTCGACAAATACTACGAGGAAGAGCTGATACAGGGAGGAACCACATGCTGCCCCGGCTGCGGTGGACCACTGTTCTGGAAGCTCGCTCTAAAGACCTTCGGGCCAAACACCATCGTTTATGGTGACGGCCCATGCGCGATGTGCGCCTTACGGTCAATCAAGGTACCTCACTATGCTATCCACTTCAGCTTCGTAGCTGATGGAGCGACAGGTATCGCTGCAGCTCTCAGAGCGAGGGGAAGAGAAGATGTTACGCTCATCTCAAGCGCTGGAGACGGTGCATCAGCGGACATTAGCCTAGGTAAGATCAGCGCTGCTGCTGAGCGAAACGAGAACTTCCTGCAGATATGCATCGATAACGAGGCTTACATGAACACTGGTATACAAAAGAGCGGCCTAACCCCATACGGGGCGTGGACAACAACGACACCAACAGGCAAGGAAAACAACAAGAAAGACGTACCCATGATAATAGCCGCACACAAGGTACCCTACGTTGCAACAGCCTCAGTAGCCTATCCGCAAGATCTAGCCAAGAAGCTTGAGAAAGCCAAGAACATCAAGGGCTTCAGGTTCCTTCACACAGTAATCCCCTGCCCAACTGGTTGGCGTTTCGACCCAGCTAAATCCGTTGAGGTCACACGCCTCGGCGTTGATACGTGGGTAAACCCCCTATACGAGATAGAGGAGGGTACTCTGAAGGTCAGCAGGAAGACCGAGGCCAAGCCTGTGCAGGAGTACTTGAAGGCTCAAGGCAGGTTTAGACAGCTAACAGAGGGCCAGATCGCCTACGTGCAGGGCGAGGTGGATAAGAAGCGGGATGATTTTCTTGCCAATGATGGTAAGAAGATAATCCATTAACCTCTTTTTTCTTATACTTTTGTCGATGTTTTAGTTCTGTGAATGGGTTTACACTTGCTGGGCACGTTGCGGTTGATTACGTGATTACCGTTGATTATGAGCATATGCAGTTAGGCGGACCCCCTTGTTTCGCGTCTGCATTGGCAAAGACAATGGGATTTCCTGTTGATGTGGTGACTAAGATTGGAGCGGATTTTCCGGATGAGTTGATTCCTATGCTCAATTCATTGAGACTAAATATGAAAACAAGATCAACATATCCCTCCACACGATTCATTATCGATTACAGGCATGAACCTAGGCGAATGAGTGTACCCACACTCTGTGAACCCATATCAGCATCAGAGGTATCAGGCTCTGACCGGCTACTACTCTGCCCAATAGTTGGAGAGATCAACGATAAGCTAATCGAGGAAATCAACCCGAGTTTTATCGCACTGGATCCTCAGGGAATGATTCGTAGTATCAATAAGGACCACGTTGTCTCACCGAAGAAATGGTGTAATCCAGAATCATTGAAGAAGCTGGACATATTAAAGACCAGTTTGAGCGAACATTCCCTGATAACTGGAATAACTGACATCAAGAAGAACTTAACCAAGTTCATCAATCTCGGTGTAGGTGTTGCGGTGATCACTGCTGGTGTTAATGGTTCCTTTGTTATGACTGATTCCGATTATTTTCGGGTTCCCACTTATCCTGTTGAGGTAATTGATCCCACTGGAGCAGGTGATGTCTTTCTAGCTGGATTAGCTTCGCATATAGATGAAGGGCTGGAGTGGGCCTGCTCTGTTTCCGCTGCCTCCAGCTCTGCGATTGTTGAGACAAATGGACCCGTGATTAATTGCGGTAGAGACGAGATAATTCGACGAGCTCTATATATTCAAGAAAATATTGCGAAACTATGATAGTCGTTGTCTGGCTACCCAGTAGATTATCAGAGCCACCAGAATATCTAACGTCCACCACTTGATGAGCTCTGGTAGCTGGGAACGCTCAATGAATGAAGGCTCACTTGGCATACCCTGCACTGTGAATGATTTTGCCTCTGAAGCTGCCTGTGCGGCATCAGCAGTTCTATTCCCGCTATCAGGCGATGTTGTAACATTATCTCCCCTGCTGGACGTTATGGAGCTCATCTTCTCTCCACCACTGCCAAGCATGGGAGATTGGGGAGTCGCATACATGGCTACCTGCTGCGGTACGGCAGAGACAAGTATGTAGCCAACCGCGACGGCTAACACCACGTATACGAGAGACCTTGGGATCATCAAACTATGCTTCATCTCCAATGCTATTAATGCTAGAGATTAGAACAGACAAACAACTAGGGGGTCTAATCTGTTCTACTTGTCGAACACTCATTGCGGGCGCTCCCTCCAAATCTTCATGGTCTCATACCAGAGAATCAAAGTAGGCACGAGCCCCATCACAATAGTGGTTATGTATTCA
>CAYTVK010000019.1:0-17056 GCA_964441725.1 uncultured Candidatus Bathyarchaeia archaeon
GAGCCTCTATTCGAAGAATATGGTTGAGAACACCCTCTACCATAGGACAATTTCTATCGTCTAAACCCAAGAACCGTCCCGAAGTCCCACGTATTCACGACATCATCAGCCTCAAGCCAGCCTCTCCGAGCCACACTTACACCAAGAGGCAGAAACTCCATCTGATTCATACTGTGAGCATCCGTCCCAAGCGCAAGCTTTACCCCGGCTTCCTTAGCCCTACGGGCGTCAACATCTTTGAGGTCCAACCTGATTGGGCTGCAGTTTATCTCCATAAACACGTTCTGCTCAGCCGCAGCCTCAAAAATCTTGTCGAGATTTACTTCATAGGGTTTTCTCTTCTGGATGAGTCGCCCCGTGGGGTGGCCTATTACTCGTGTGTATGAGTTGTGGATTGCGTCTATGATGCGACCTGTTATGATCTCCTCTCCCCTCTGCATCCCTACATGTATGCTGGCTACGACCCAGTCAAGCTGCTCAAGGAGGTCGTCACTGTAATCCATTGAGCCATCTGGCTTGATGTCACACTCTGTCCCAGTCAATAGCTTGATCTCAGAATATTCCTCATCAAGCCTACGAACCTCCTCAATCTGTTCAAAGAGTCTCTCCTCCTTCAATCCTTGAGCGATGACTAGACTCTGACTATGATCAGTGATGGCGATATACTCCAGTCCCATCTCTATGGCTTTCCCCACCGTGTTCTCCAGCGAATCAATACCATGACTGTAATCCGTGTGAACATGAAGGTCACCCTTAATCTGCTTTAAAGTAACCAGATCAGGAAGCCTATCCTCAATGGCTGCCTCGATCTCACCAGTGTTTTCCCTCATCTCGGGTGGAATCCACTGCATACCTAATGCATGGTATATCCTCGCCTCGCTCTCGGCCTCCACCAATTCATCGTTCTCCCGCCTATAGAGGCCATACTCGTTGAGCTTGTACCCAGCCTTCACCCCGATGGTTCGAAGCTTTACGTTATGCTCCTTGCTCCCGGTGAAGTACTGTAAGGCGGCCCCGTAGCTCTCGGGTGGAATGACCCTGAGGTCTACTTGCAACATATTCTGCAGCACCACAGTGCTCTTTGTCGGTCCCTTCCCCAGAATCCTCACAATAGGTGGCATAGAGCAGAAGTGCTCAGTAACAGCCTCTGGATTCAGGCTGCTCACCAGTACATCAAGGTCTCCTACTGTTTCCTTTCTACGCCTCGCTGATCCAGCTACCTCCACGAGCCTAACATCTGAGCTGTCCTGCATGTAGCTGAGAATTCCCTGAATGATGGGTAACACCTCTCCGAGGAGAAACCTAGTGCTCCTGTTATGATACTCCGCGATAGCTTTGAGAATATTCTCCTCCTTCTTTGGCCCAAAGCCTTTGAGTCCCCTTATTTTCTGGGCGCTCGCTGCCTGCTCAAGCTCCTCTATGTTGGTGACTCCAAGCTCCTCGTTTAGCCTCATAGCGATCTTAGGTCCAATACCCTCCACCTCGATCAATTGAAGAACCCCTTTGGGAAGGGACTCACGAAGCTCCTCCAGAGTCACAGTCTGGCCTGTCTCAATAATCTCCTCTATAACCATGGCTATAGTGGTGCCAACTCCGGGTATCTGCTCAAGCTCTCCTCGATCCGCTATGGCGCCAACATCCTCTGTGAGGGCTGTTACCCGCTGGGCAGCCATATTGTAGGCTCTGCTCCTGAACTTGTCCCCCTTGATGGCTAGTATCTCGCCTATCTGGTAGAGTTGCTCCGCGACCTTCTGGTTGAGGCTCATATCTCTGAATACGCTGAGGCAACATATGAACCTGTTATTAGGGCTTGATTCCCTGATCCCAGTAGTGAAAGAATAGGTCCCTGCACCATTTCAATGCCACAGGGTCTTTGCCCGTGAATCCCCTGTAATCGTAGTTGCCATTCAACGTGGGAAAACTCAGTAGCGCCACCTCCTTCTCATTCATATAAAGTATAACATCGGTCTCCAGGAAACGGTCATGAAGTAAGCCCTCCATACGGACATGACTCACGTATTCATCGGGTAAGATATGTTCCCGTTGAGGCTTCATCTCATCAGGCACTCTTAGATCTGCGCCTCTTAGGAAAAAACCCTTGATGCCCCTATCATATGCTGCTTTGATGTGAGGGAATCCGGATGAAATGTAAGGTAGATTGATGTCGAGTATGTATTCCTCGGTCTCCTGAATTATCCTTAGACAGTTATGAATGGCTACCATGACATCATCAGTATAACTCATCGCCTCCAACTCACCGAATCTCGCGGTGAACTCGTATGGTAGAAAAGTCGCGTCATGGCTCTCGAAATAAGCCCTGTTATGGGTTGTGAACCTCATTGCTCCAAGCTGATGTAGCAGCATCAAACCATGGGGTCAGACACGGATATCCGTCAGTGTTCCTCGTGGCTAAACCAAACTCTACTAATCTGTTGAAGTGTCGACTAACCTCTTGGGTTGTGATGTCCAGAGTTCTCGCTAATTCGCTGAAGCTTGTCTTCTTCTGGGTCAGGGTTTCCATTATTTTAACCCGTTCCTCGTTGCTGACCTCAAACATTACGTCATAGAGATCATCGCCGCTCAAACAAGACACCCATCTATCATCGTTACTTCACCAGAAAAAACCACCTATAGATGAACTTTATTATATACAGACTCTATGAGGTTGTGACAAGATTTGACCAAGAAAACCTTCGACGAGCTCTACCCAAGCAAAGAAAGCTACAAGCGATACGACCAACGCAACACCGCCTTCGGGCAATCAATCGCTAAAACAAGAAACGTAGTGGAATTCGGCGCAGAGGAATACAGGTCAAACAAGATCAAACAAGAGATACCAGGCTTTAGCCTAGTAGAGTACGCCTTCAACGGAGCAGCAGGGCTCTACGAGTACCCAAAAGGAAGCACAGATACGCAGAGCACAGCCTATTATGACTGGCAGAGCATCGGGTACGTAACCAAGCCAAAGGATATTCCGAGGTGGGAGGGAACCCCTGAAGAAGCCGCGAGGATAATCACTAAAGTAGCCAAGTATTTTGGGGCAAACAGCGTCGGTTTCACTCGTCTGGATAAGCGCTGGTTTTACACTCACAGCAGATATGGTAAGCCCCTTGAGTTTGATGATGAACTCGATGAGGGATACGTGAATGATGAGAAAGCGGTTTTCCCGACGAAGCACCAGTACGTCATCGCGTTAACGGTTGCCATGGAGCATGAGGAATTCATGTATGCGCCAACCCAGCTAGAGGTATCCACAAACATGGGGTACAGCAGAATGCATCACCTCGCAGGACAGATGGCTGAGTTCATCAGGGGACTCGGATGGCACGCTACCCCCATGGGGAACGACACAGCCATGAGCGTGCCAATAGCCATACAGGCGGGGCTGGGTCACGCCGGAAGGCATGGCAGGCTTATCACGTGGGAACGAGGACCCCTCGTACGGTTGATGAAGATATTCACCGATCTACCGTTACCCCAGAGCAGGTTAGCCCATCCTGGTATAATCAAGTTCTGTGAAGACTGCGAAAAATGCGCTAAACACTGCCCAGCTCAGGCAATATCTTTCGGTCCTAGAACCTATGAGGCTGTATGCAAAGCTAACAATCCGGGGTTCCTGAAATGGTATGGAGACGAGGAGGCTTGTCTGAACTATTGGAATGAGGTGGGTTCAGCGTGCAGTATATGCTTCAGAACATGCAGCTTCACAAAGAGTAAGGGGATCGCCCACGATGTGGTGAAATGGTTCATTAAGAACGTGCCTCAGTTGAACAAGTTCTGGGTGTGGAGCGACGATATGATGGGATATGGTGAGTCCCGTGACCCTGAGAGATACTGGCTTAGACCATTTAAACGCACCTAGTCCTGTTGATCAATAGGCATCCCTTATAGCCTCGTGGATAGGCATTTTCCCCAATAGAAGGATGCGTAAATGAATGTCCTAGACTATCTGAAGAAAGAAGAAATAATTGAACTAGCCTGCGACCTCATCAGGCAGCCCAGCCTCACAAACAAGGAGGGACCAGCCGTAGACTACATGATCGACTGGTATGAGGACAACGGCTTCGATGAGATACACGTTCAGGAGGTCCAGCCTGGAAGAAGGCAGGTCATCGGGGTGATGAAAGGCGATGGTTCAGGGAAATCAATGATGTTCAACGGGCATCTTGACATTGATCCCATCACAGTTGACTGGGAGTGGGACCCATATGAACCCAAGGTGGATGGGAACAGGCTCTGGGGAGCAGGTATCCATAACATGAAGAGCGGCGACGCGGCTTTCCTCATGGCGGCATTGGCTATCAAGCGTTCAGGCGTAAAACTCAGGGGTGACCTTGTATGTGCTACAGTCGTGGGCGAGCTTCAGGGAGGAGTGGGTACGGTTCATATGCTCAAGGAGGGTATCTGGACGGATTACGCCATAGTGCCTGAGCCATACAGCGTGGATAACATACTTACAAAATGTGTCGGCGTACACGACTTCGCTATTAATGTACTTGGAGAAAGTCATCATATCAGTCGCATGGAGGAGTCGGTGGACGCCATTAAGAAGATGCGAGTAGTACTGGACAGGATCGACAATATGAAGTTTGAAGCACGTGACCCTGACCTACCCGGAGCACCCAGATGGGTAGCAGGCAGCATCATAGGTGGCAGAAACAGGGACTATGATTTAGCTGGACCATATAATATCCCAGACTTCTGCACAACCATCGTTGACTTCAGATACCCGCCGGGATACACAATCGACGAGATAAACCAGCGATTCAAGAACATGCTCGCGGAGATAGCCTCCGAGGACCCAGAGTTCCGGTACGAGTTCGAGTACCCAGTGAACCCAAAGTTCAGGGTAGGTGGAATGGTGATGCCTCCAATGGGTGTTGACCCAGACGCCGAGATAGTCAAGATACTGAAAGAGAATCACAGGGCTATTACCGGTGAGTATCCTAAGAAGATTGGAGCAGTCATACCGAGGAGCTACTGTGGAAACGATACGGCTCATCTGGCTCAGGCGGGCATCGAATGCTGTCTGTATGGTCCAAGAGGATACCCTGACGATGTGGAGAAGCATGTCAGGATAGACGAGATGGTGACCTGCAGCAAGGCTATGGCTCTGAGCGGCTATCAGGTTGTGACACGAGAGAAGTAGGTTTCTATACTTCTCAGCCCCTGTTTATCCTCTATGAAGTCAGAACGGCTTGAAGTAGAGCCCGGTGTGGTGTTCTCGTATTATTATCGAAGAGGTGGACCCGTTACTCTGGTGTTTATTCATGGCTTGGGTGACTGGAAGGAGACTCACCGTAAGGCGGTGGAATATCCTGAGTTATCCAAGTACGGGTTGCTCATTGTTGATCAAATCGGTTATGGTGATTCATCGCATCCAGAGGGATTCAGCTACACCATGAAGACACAGGCGGAGGCACTCAAGCTGCTAATGGATAAACTGTGTAAAGAGGATGTGGTTCTGGTGCCTCATTCTATGGGTGGACCCGTTGCGGTTTACCTCGCTGAATTATGTGGACAAAGAGTGAAGGGTATCGTGTACGCTGAGGGTAACGTGGATTTCAACGACTGCTTCTCCAGCAACTGGATAATCGTTGAACATAGCTACGATACTTGGGTAAACGAGACATTCCCTGACTTACTTGAAAGATACAGGAATGACCCAGCGCAGGCACAATACGCTGTCTCCTTCGGTAAAGCAGGAGCCGTCTCAACCTACAAGAGCTCAGAGGACCTTGTGGCTGTCTCCAAGAAAGATGATATCAAGGACCGACTCGTTGCGCTTAACGTGCCTGTGTTAGCTGTTTTCGGTGAGAAGAACCGCGGTAAGTTTACATCCGAGAAGAAGCTGGGTGAGGTGTTTCCTCTGGTGTTCATACCTGATGCTGCCCACAGTATGATGGTTGATAACCCAGACGCCTACTACAGGGAGCTCTCGCTGTTTCTCGAAAAGATAATTTGAGAATAGGCTACTTGAGGTTATATTTCTGTATCTGTCTCATCAGGAAGAATATAATCAACGCGATGATCACATAATCCAGCATAGCCCCAACGAAGTGACCAAGAGCCAACACGACAGGACCAATGGTCAACGTTGCTTCCCGCCACGTTCCACCGGGAACGAAGAAGAGTATTATGGGCATAAGTATGTCCGCTACCAGCGCATTGACGAGGTCTTTTGATGCGCTGCCTATTATGAAGCCGATGGCTAAACCAATAACCCCATATTTCTGTACGAAGACCATGAACTCTGTCCATAGTCGTTTTGTTTCTTCTTTTTTCGTTGGCTCTGGTTTTGGCTCAAGGAGTTCTCTTATCTTGACTAGTTCCTCTACTATCTCGTTGTTTGACATATGATTCGATTTGTGGAGGTTTAGTATAACCGTTGCCTTAACCATTTTTGCATTTATTCGCTTATCTATATAATGCTGACTTATTTTTTTGATATTTTTATGTTAACTTTTTCGCTATGTTGCCCAAGATTAACTACTTGTTATACCTGTGTTTACATTATTGTTACGGTTAGCTAATAGGTAAAGGCATATACGTCACCTCTTTCTTTATACCAAACATACAGTAGAGGCTCCGAGTGGGTGTTAAAATCGTTTCCTCACCTGTATGACAGAAGGAAACGAGATGAACAAGAAACTACTACTCATAGGAATAATAATAGCGGGTTTTGCTATTGGTCAGGCATATGCAGCCTCTGGCGATATGGTAACATGGTTTGGATTCACTTGGTTTACCTCTTATGGTACCACCACTTCTACAAACAGTGAACTCCACATCGTAACAGAGAACATTGGTTCAGACACTAATCCCAATTATAGGGGCGGTATATTGTACAGTCCTACTACTCAACTACAAACCCCTTGGTACAAGTTCACATTCAATGAACCCATTGATAGTGTCTCTGTACAGATATTCTTCTTGGGAGCAAACGGCGACTATCTCTGGTTTGAAGTAAATCATCAAACATATAGTTATCTCGCAAAAGACCAGTACGGATATGAATACGCTGGAAGCTTCCCGATGCCAGCGGAATTATGGGGTAAACCTTCTCATGAAGTCAGCTTCGCCCTTCGACCAGATACTGGATATGTTGACCTCTGGTTAGACAGCTGGAAGAGAACCACAATAAGAGACCCATATCTTGCAACTGGAGCCTTACTTCAAAATGCAGTTGATATAGATGTAATTTCGCTTACACAAGGGCAGGAAGCTGTCTTCACAAACTATGTCATAGAAGATAACTACGTTTACTCTGGTTCTGCTCCTAGTATAACAAGCCTCGATTATACTCCATCAGTTGACGAGGGTCCAAGCCCAGCAACAGTGTCATTAACCACGCATTTTGAAGATAATGAGGGCTGGGATACGTTCACAGCCACAATAGACTGGGGAGACGGCACAGTCGAGAACATTCCTTTGTCAAGCATCGATTTCACGCCGATTTACTCAACTCTATCCGGAACTGGAGCAATAACTGGTTCTCATACTTACCCCAATAATGGCTTATACGATGGAGTAATCACAGTAACCGATGAAGAGGGATTATCTGATTCAAGCTCATTCCAGATCACTGTTAACGAGGTTGCACCTAGTGTTGATTTCCAGTGGAGCGCGGTACAAACCGGTGCTGGTTACGATGTGGTCGTAACACCTGATGTTCAAACCAGTCCAGATAGTCTCGATCACAATGAGTGGCTTATCGATTCAGAGACCACACCAACTGTATCCTACGATGACACTCCAATTACCTTCAGCTTCACGGACACAAACGATCACGACATCACGTTAACAACATATGACAGCGATGGAAGCAGCGCCACTACGACTCAGACAGTTAACCCCGTCTTCCCCGTGGCAGAACTATTATCCATAACGCCAGCTGAACCCAATGAAGGAGATCCCGTGATCATAACAGTCGGGATCAACGATGGCTTCACAATCAAATCAGTAAACTGGGTAATCGATGGTACACCTGTTAACAACGCTGGGGCTTCGATAATCCATACTTTCGCAGATAATGGAACATACAGCTTCACCGCGACCATCAAAACCAACGAGGGCGGCTCATCAAGTGTAAGCGGAACTATTCTAGTGGCTGATGTACCGACAACGGTGTCAATTGCTAATCCAGCTTCTCCAGTTATACTGCCTATCGGAAACGAACTGAACATAATCTGGCAGATTACTGACCCAGGCGACGACGCTCCATGGACATACCAGTGGCTGGATAATAACGGCGGCGACCAACACGATTACAACATTCTCGGCGCAATAGTTCCCGGACAGTCATACACATCAAAACTATTGCTGCTGAACCCAGATTTGACATCCGTGACCCTGGTGTTAACCGATAAAGACGGCTATTCATGCTCAGAGACAATGGAAATAACATTGGACTCAACTCCCATGTTAACGTTAACAGGTCCAGCGACAGTGAACGTCAATCAGAACGCTAAATTCACAGCAGAGATTACAAGCCCCGGTACTGACTATGTTACAAAACTTGAATGGAATATAGCTGGAATCACAAGCAGCACCAATCCAAGTACAACTACTAACACTAAAACAGTAACAATTCCTACTCCTGGAACCTACACTGCAACAGCTACCATCACTACATTCTGGGGAGAGACACAGACTGAGAGCCTAGATTTCACAGTGGTGGAAATCCCTGTCGCCGTGACGCCTCTCGATATGAAAAATGAAGCATACACGATGCTCTCCGATACAAGAGCAGACATGGAATCTAAGCTAGATGCTTTCGGTAAAAAAGGTAAAACCATCGAAAAAGCATTCGATGCAGCCCTCAACTACATTGAGGACAGTGTTAACTCGAAGTACTGGTCACCTGATGGTAATTATCTAGACTCCAAAGACGGCAAGAAAGTATTCGACGCAGAGAAACATGCAGTTGACAAGATCCAGAGCGTAATAAAGGCGTGGGCGCGAGAATACCCTGATGATCCGTTGATCCAGCAATGGACCGATGTTATCCAGAAACTAGTTGGCGCCGATAAAACAATAGCCGAGAACGACTTGGCACTGGCTATGGAGCTTGCTGGAGATAATCCGGCTAAAAACATAGCGAGACATCTGGATAGGAGCCAGTCTTTCATTGATAAAGCTGCTGAGGTTGATCTTTCACGCAATCCAAGCCACGCGATAAATCTATACAAGTCCGCGTGGCAGCAGTCACAAGCTGCTCAAAAGAAAATCTAGTCTTTTTTTATTTTTTATTTTGTAAAGAACAAAGTCCCTTTTTTCAATTAGACACGTTTTTGGCTAAACTGAAAATGTTAAGACTTTGAATAATTAGTTTGAGTATTTTACCCAAGCCACGTTGAAGCACTCGTAATCTGAGCTACCGCAGTTGCCTAAGTCTGTTGAATAATATCCTGAAGTGTCAGTGATACTCGAAACGCTTGGTACTGCAATCGAGTAGATTTCGTTGTCATCATTGAGAATATTTACAAAAAAGTTGGGCTCACCCTGATATGGTGCAACTTTAACCTGTACCCACCTCTGGTACTGGAAATCAATCGAGGGATCATAGTCATAGGTATGCCACACTCCTGAACCGCCTGAGCTTACTTCATAGAAAACCCCGTTTATAGCGACATCATATACTTTGAAGCTGAGGCTGTCCGACATTTGTTCTCCTCCGAAGAGCCAGAACCTTGTCCCTGTTGGAGCCCAGTCGCCGTCGAATGCACGGGTGCTTGGTCCCTGCATATTACCATCTACGAGGAAGGAGTTCTGCCAATAATACTGGCCACCTATAGCGCTGTATGTGTATGCTGTCATCCATAATGCACTCTCGTCTGTAAGTGCCATCATGGCTACGTTGTTTGACCCTGAAACTAGGTGTGCTCTTAGTGTGATGAATCTGATGTTCCCCGCGGTTGCCATCGCTGATAATCCGTTTGGCCCCCAACTGGTGTCTGGTCCAAAAGTGGCGCCAACTTTCTTGTAAACATATACATTGCTACCACTCCCAACTGCTACGATTAGGTCACCTGTTCCATATGTATAGATGAGGTCTGCTGGTTTATACTTGTAGGTTGTTGCAGTGTTTTTGTTTCCACCATTTATAGTATATGGAGTACCCCATGTGTTAGTGTCTCCATTCCATATCGCTACATAAACCTTGTTAGATGTATCAACGTATACCACAGCTAACTCATTTGAACCAGCATTAGTCTGGTCAGCTAGCTTGATATATCCTATCTTTCTGCTACGTGTATGTATGGAGAGTGCAGGGCCATCAATCCATGTTCCACCTGTGAATATCTTGATGTAGAGGAAGTTCTGGTTGCTGTTTATAGCGTATACGAGTACTCCTTCACCGCTTGTGTATTCGTAGGCCATATCGTAGGCTCGGGTATCGGAAGTACTTGGAATAGTAGCAATAGCGATGGGTCCCGACCATGAACCTCCTGTATTATGATAGACACTTAGGCCCCCATTGGTTGTCATAACTGCGGCTATAGCGTTCTGACTCTCCGTTGGCTTGCTGCTGAACTCTGTGCGGACCGTTCTTATGCTGTTGGTAGTTGGATTGAGATTGTTTTCTATTCCCCAGTTGTAGTTATCTCCCCAATATCTATACTTTGGAACAGTTGGACTTGCACTTGTTCGATAGATGATAAAACTACCCTTCGCCTGCACCTCATCAGTCTGAACCTTCTCCAACCTTGTATTATAGTCTAATGAGCTACTGGTCACTCTGATAACGAAACCCTTGACGAGTTGCTGTAGGGTTTCCGGGAAATAAGTGTCAACAATTGTAATCGTTACCGTCTGTTCAATTGGTGATACTGTGACCGTGGCTGTTCCATACAAGTAGTCTGTTGTGGGATCTGATCCATAGACGAGGAGGTCCCCATTATCATCCACCAGCTGCACCATGATCTGTGAGTTGGGGTATGTTCCTGAGATACTGTATATCTTGAACGAGATCTGTATGTCATCAGGCTGTCCGACTGGGTAGCTTGACTCCAGATTGTATATTGTGGCGTTAAAGTCCTGAATAGATACAAAGTTGGATGCGTATTCGCCTTGATCATTCACAACCCAAGCTGCGGTTGATGTCACCATCAACGTCAGGAAGGCTATGATTATCACTATGTCTCTTGTTACGCGCACGTTAATCTCTTGATTGCTTGGGCGTTATAATAAGATATAGCGTAAACAAAGATATATATCCCTCAAACAAAACGAAAACACTCAGTATACAAGCGTAAACAGACAGATAAATTAACATAAAATCAGCAAAAACATAAATTAAATAATAAAAAAAATAATTGAATGATTAAACCTTGTGGTAGCAGTAACGCTCCACAATTAGGTCTACACCATCCTTCTTCTGCATAAAAGTCACGGGAGCCTTAACGCCATCCACCACGGTGTAGAAAACAAATTCTTCAAGCATACGATCCTCAGGAATCAAAGGCGAACTGGTCTTAGCGAAAGGTGTCTCGCTCTCCAAGTAGAGCATACCAGCCCTGTAATTTACATCAACGGACTCGATTCCCTTGTAGGTCTCGTATCTACCTGTCAAACTCTGAAGACGTTCCTTTACTACTAGCTCAGGGGTATCTTCCATTGGATCCAATCCCATTAACAGAGCCAAAATGCTCTCATTTATTGCCTCATAGGCGACCTTTGCGCTGTTACCCATTATGATTACACCTGTCTCTGTCTCTGGGACAAACGACATGTGAGCAGTTGATACCAGTATGGAGCCGCCGTGTGAGATCATCTTGTATCCATGGAAATCCGGCGTAACCCCTAAACCATACCCATAGCCGTTCTCACCATAGTAGCCATCAGGTCTCCTGATGTACATGGTCTGCATCTTCTCAAAAGATTCAGGACTAATCAAGCCAGAGTCCTTGGATATCAGTGCATTCATGTACTTCGCCATCTCGTTGGCGCTGCTGGTTATCCCACCAGCTGAGGCGATGAAGCTGAAGGGCAGGTTATCCTCGGGATTTGGATAGGGGAACTCCGTTGGTACTATGCTGCCATCTGGTTTCTTCCAGTATGGTGTTATCCTGTCAGGGTCATTGTTGAACTCAGCCGTGTTTATGGTGCTCCGCTTCATACCAAGCGGGTTCATCACGTGCTCCTTGACGTACCTGTGGAACGATGTACCCGTCTTCATCTGAACGATGTGACCTAACACCCTCCACGCCGCGTTGTGATAGAAGAAATGCTCACCCGGAACATACACCACCTCATCTTTTGCCCCATTCAGCAGCCTGTAGAAATCATCAGGGCTACCAAAAGGAATCCCCGTATCGTATCCCACTGATTTATAGAACGCTACGCTGCTTGTCGCAAGACTCGGCACACCCAAGCTATGAGTCAAGAGATTATGAATCGTAATGGGATCATCTTTGAGACCGATCCTCAGAGGCGTATGCATACTCACAGGATCGGTGAGCTTGATCTCCCCCTTCTCTATTAGCTGCATTATAGCTATCGCAACAAAGCTCTTTGTAATGCTGCCAATCCCATAGAGCGTGTCTGGGGTGGCTGGAAGATTCTTCTCCCTGTTACGACTACCAAAACCCTCAGAGTAGATGGTCTTACCCTTCTCAACAACAGCGAGGCTCAGACCCGGCATCTTACCTGCCCTCATCTGCCTTGGAACTATCTCCGCTATCCAGTCCTTTAGTTTAGACTTGACCAATGTTATCGATGAAAAGACTGCCTTTAACTGTATATTATTTTGGAGAAATAGGTGGAAAATATTGTTTACTTGAAGGCTTTCAGCAGGTCGTTGTCACTGACTGTTCCCGCCACACCGTCATCATCTACAATTAATATATGATCCACTCCGCTGATGGCCATAACCCTCATGGCTTCAGCCACTGTGTTATCTTTGCTGAGAACAATGCACATGTTTGAGCCTGTAAGCCCGCATGCTTCCATGAACTCCATTGCAATGGGTTTCTTCATCAGTTCCCCTACACGCACATCACGAATCTCCATGGGAATGGACTCCAGCATGTGCTTCCCGAGGACATAGCTCTTCATAGCGTAGTATATGTCGCTGGCTGTCACGAGTCCCTTCACAATTCCTTCTTCTTTAACAACGACAACATCTTTTTCCTGTTCTGCCATCTTCTTTGCTACTTCTTCCAGTGACTCGTTTGGGCTGACGATGATTGGTTTCTTTTTCATTATGTCCTTGATCTTCATTTCAAGATCCATTATTATTCACGATAAAAACCTAGAAAACACGTGATAAAAAGCTTAGTCGTTTATCACACCCTTAGGTATAATTATGATAATGGTTGCTTGAGCTTCTAATTTATGATGTGCCCTGCTGCTTCTCTGGCGTTATCCTTGATGAGGGCCCAGAGGAGAACAATATCTACAAGACAGATTACTAGGTTTACAAGCATGGGGGCCGTATATCCATAACTATCATAGATGAGTCCCCCGATAAATGGACCGGGTAACGCAACCAAGCCACGGAAAGTGCTGTATCCTCCAATGGATTTTGCGCGTTCACTTGGGTCAACGTTGATTGCTATCCATGCTTGTTCTGCTGGCGCCCAGAGGGCTGCGCTGAATCCCATAAAGATGTTTGACACTATGGCTACAAGGTAGGTGGGTTTGATTATCAAGGCTGCTATCAGTATCGCTGAGATAATTTGGCTTACAGTCAAGTATACACGGGAACCATATCTGTCTACTCTTGTTCCGATTAGCATCTGTGATAACGCCATTGTCCCTGTCTGGAAGGCAAAGACGATCCCAATCATACCGGCTGTGAAACCAAAAGAGTCTACTAGTAATCCATTGATGAGTCTCCACCCTATGCTGAATGCGAATAGATCAACACTCATGGCGATATAGTAGCCCCAGAGATATCTTGGTGGCCTGAAGGAGTCTAGCATGCTTGTGAATGCTTTACCTAACCCAAACTCCTTCTTCTCAACTGGGTGATGTGTCTCTTCTATCTTGAATAATGTAACAAGGAGTGATAGCGTGCTGGCAACTACGAAGATTATGTACACAATTCTGTAGCCTACGTTGTCAGCCAACCAACCAGCGGATACGGTGCCGACCAAGCCGCATGCCATATAGACGCTACCCAGTACACCGTAGAGCCAGCCGATCTGCCTAGTATCTGTGGACTCAGCGACAATACTTGTCCAGACCGGGATAATCGAGAAACCGAAACCAACAAGCACCATACCAAACGCGGCGAAGAGCCAAGACTTGGCGAAAACGAAGAAAATTCCAGCTAAAACCACTAGGGCGTCTCGGAGGACTAGGAAAGGTTTTCTCCCATATACATCGCTTGCGGCACCCATAATGGGCAGTAATATTATCCGTGAGAGCTCCATTAGGCTCTCAAGTGCGCCAATTTCCTTGATGGGTATTCCCAGACTGAGCGCGAATGGTTGCCAGATGACGTTTCTTATGTTATCGCGTATGCCTCGTAGAGCTGTCGCTAGCGCCAAGTAGAATATCTGTTGGTTGCGGCGTATTCTCTCTAGTATGGACATTGCTCATCGGTGCCGGTTTTAACGGTTGTCTCTCTTTTAACTGTAACTGAAAATATTGATGATGTCATTGAGGTTGGTTAACTATTTCATTGGTGTATATCATTAAATAGACTCATCTCGCTCAAAACCTGATAAAATGGTTCAAAAAATAACTTGGCGGGGCGACTTGAGATTCCAAGCAGAATGGAATGGCTTGAAGATAAACTCACAGGAGACAAAGGATATGAAAGACCTTGAGGCGATGCCCTCAGGCGCTATATTCGCGGCTAGTCTTGGACTCTGTACTGCTTCAAGAATAATCGGTACCTGTAACAAGAACAACTGGACTGTGCGAGACCTATCCATCTCCCTCGACTATAAGGTGAATCTTGAGGATTGGCGTGTAGATGCATTCATTCTCGATATAGACATTGATGCTGATCTCACCGATGAGGAAAAAGATCTCTTGTACAAGGAAGCTCACGGCTGCTTCGTGCATAGAAGCATCAAGCATGTACCTGAGATCAAACTGAATCTACACTATGTTTAAGCAAAGAGAAACTTCACCGCCGAGAGATGAATAATTACTCATCCATTTCTTTTATATCCAGTTACCTGTCTCTTTAGACGAGCGCCCTTGTCCGATGAGGAGAAGATCAAAGAATTGATCGAGCGAATTCAGAGGCTTGCTGAGAAGGGGCAAGAGATAGAGGCTCGTATGACTCAGGTTGAAAAGGTTCTTCAGAGTCGCAAGAGGCGAAGATAATCTGATAATGCCTTTATTTGTTGATTACTGGTATTGAATTCTATGAAGCTTGAGCCCAGTGAGAGTAGACGTGTCTATGAGTACATGCGAATGCAGGGGTACTCGCGTCTCACAATAAAGATACTTATGGGGTTTCAGCCTGATGGAATGGATCGTATGACCATTATACTGGGTAAGGGAACAGATTACGACTACAAGTTACTAAGAGACGGCAAATTTCGGGTCTCTGAGTTGGAGCGGTTCACTAAGCTATCAAAACAAGTTAATTAGAGACTGGCTACTGCCATTATCCTGCTCCTTATCTCGACAGCTCGTGTCTCAAATATTCTGCCAAACTCGGTTGCCTCCAGTCGGCTGACTGGTTTTTCATCGTTTGCCTTGTACTCCAGCCACGCGTTGTATGTTCGAGTGTATATTCTCCCAAACATGGCGCTCGGGACGCTCTCTATCAGTCCCCGGTTTTTAAAATTCATGAATATACGGTAATTGCTTTCGAGTTTATCATCGCTTAATTCATCGTCTATAACTTTCTCAAGTATACCTCGTAAGGCTGGCTCCAAATTTACTCACACAATACACAGGCTACGGGTTTAAAACCATTATTTCTCCACGGAAACCATTTATGGATTATATGCGCCTTCTTGTTGTCAGCCTTGTCCATGATGAAACCAATCGTTGAATCCATGAGTGTAAAACTCCACTGCCCAATGAGCGGAAGATACGCCTTCTATAATAGCCCCTTCCCGGCGCACAAAGAGAACACAGGATTGGACATATATCCCGGAGACGGCTTCGGGGGAGAGGCTCCTTCACCCGTGGATGGGGAAGTAATATTGATTCGCAGAGTCAAGGCGCCAACTGGGCACGGCTTCGAGGCATCAGATCATGACACCGTGATCCTCATAAAGAACAAAGATAACCCTGAGACTGTAACTAAACTGCTTCACGTTGATCCCCTTGTTGAAGTTGGTGACAAGGTGCAGGTTGGTGACCCTGTGGGGATAACTCTCCGTTCTGGTTACTATGGTTGGGGGACATCTCCACATATTCACGCTGAGATAAGGAGCCCTCTCGATCCTATCAGGGCGAGAGGAGGATATAATCTGAACCTCATCGAGGTTCCAGATGGTGAACCGGTTGAGGAAATCGTGGGCATTGTGGCTCATGTTCAACCAGAGTTCGCCCTCATTCGATTAGAGTCAGGCTGCGGATTGGTGGGGTCCGTTAACGGATTGCCTGCTACTCTTGATGGCGGTATTCCTTATTACGGGTGGCTGGGGGCTCATCTTGGCGATGCACCTGAATCTGGGACAATCGAATTAATGGGAGCGCCCATCGCTGATGTTACTCAAGGTTTTATGAACTCATGTAAGGCAGAGTGCAGAGACTTCAAGTTTTTAATACACAGCAAGTCGATTCTTGGGCTTTCTCTTACCTTATGGCCTAATGAAAGTCCCCTAATCAAGGCGATACCATTGAAGTTGAATGGATTAGATTTAGAGACCGGAGACTTTGTTGAGGTTGAGCTCAAGGTCTTTTGATGTTTGCCTCAGGCATCTTCATCTCGTCAAAGTCCTTAATGAAGCTGCACATCCAGTCAACAACCTTCGTCATCAGCTTCTCAGCGAACTCAGGTGTAATCCCTGAATAATCACTGGCGCTGGGGAAGTCGTCTGGGTGGCTCTCGGTCATTGAGCCGGTGTCTGTTACGTCAACTACCTGTAACGGGATTCTCACTATGCCGTTCTTGTAACGAGCCACGCCTGCT
>CAYTVK010000020.1:0-12620 GCA_964441725.1 uncultured Candidatus Bathyarchaeia archaeon
CTGCCCATAAACCAGCGGCTAGACCAAGACCTATACGCCAACATCAGGCCATGCCGGCTCAGGGAGGGGGTTGAGAGCGTCTTGAAGGGTAGGAAACCCGGAGACATCGACTACATTGTGCTGAGGGAGAACACCGAACACATGTATGTCAAGGCGGGTGGAAAACTCAGCAGGGCAGGCGTAACCGAGATGGCGGTAGATAACTACATCCAGACCCGGAAGGGTTGTGAGAGAATCATCCGTAAAGGCTACGAGCTAGCCCTGTCAGGAGACTACAAGGGAAGGAAGGGAGCCCCAGAGGACGATGTACCTCGGCTCACAGTTGCAGCTAAGTGGAGTATCTGTCAGGGAGACGCTTTGTTCAAGTCCATTGCCGAGGAGCTTGAGCCAAGCTACCCTGAGGTGGAGACCGAGTACGCTTGGATCGATGCCTGGAGCTACTGGGCCATCATGCGTCCAGACCACTACGATATCGTTGTTATGCCAAACCAGTATGGCGACATCATGAGCGACATGAGCGGAGCCCTTCAGGGCAGCATGGGTCTCGCTGGTAGCATTAACGCTGGGGATGATTACTGCTTCGCGGAGCCTACTCATGGTTCTGCGCCAGATATAGCTGGGCATGGAATAGCCAACCCAACATCAATGATTCTCTCCATAGGCATGATGTTGAACTGGCTTGGTGATAAGAACAAGGATCAACGCCTTAAAGCCGCGTGGACGGGCATCGATAAAGCAATAGACACTGTGCTGAGGGAGAGAAAGGTTAGAACACCAGACCTAGGTGGCTCAAACAGCACCGTAGAGTTCGGTGACACCGTGGTGAAGACGCTGCTGAGTAATTGATCCAAGTCTCTTGCTCAAAACAGTGTCAAACCTCTTTGATGAACAAATCTAAATCCTGATAACCCCTCAAGATATACATGTCCAAGATTACCTCTCCAGAGGAGTTTTTCGGTCACACGATGGGCGCAGACCGAAAGATCGCCAGATGGGACAAGATTGTAGAATACTTCAACAAGCTCCAGTCAGAGTCACCTCTAATCGAGGTCATCGACATGGGGCCAACCACAGAGGGAAACCCTTTCCTAGCCGTCTTCATCAGCAGCGAAGAGAACCTCAACAACCTTGAGAGACTCCAAGAGATTAACAAGCAGATCGCCGACCCCGAGGATTTAGGGGATGAGGATGTTGAGCCCTTGATTGAAGAGGGTAAGGCTGTTGCGATTCAATCCATGAGCCTCCACGCCACCGAGATCGGTGGAACCCAGATGTCCGCAGAGCTCGCATATGATCTGATAAGTCGGATGGATGATGAAGCCAAGCGTATCAGGGATGAGGTTATCAGCATAATGGTGCCCAGCTTCAACCCTGATGGCCAGATCATGGTCACGGACTGGTACAACGAGTGGCTTGGAACCGACTACGAGGGAGGCAGCGTACCTTTCCTCTACCACAAATACTGCGGCCACGATAACAACAGGGACGCCTTCATGCTCAACACCGTGGAGAGCAACTACATGGCAGAACTCATGTTCAACACATGGCCACCCCAAGCATATCAAGATCACCACCACATGGGCAGCTACGGGGCACGCCTCTACGTCGCCCCTTACAGCGACCCAATTCACCCCTATGGAGACCCCCTTGCCTGGCGTGAGCTACAGTGGTATGGCAGCCACATGGCTTACAAGCTTGAAGAGGAAGGTAAGCAGGGTATAGTGAACGCAGCCATCTTCAGCGGCTGGGCCCATCTAGGATACCACTGGATAAGCATATACCATAACATACCCAGCATGCTCACAGAGTCAGCTTCAGCCAAACTAGCAACACCCCTCTACATACACCCAGAGCAACTGAAAGCAGAGACCAAGACAAGCAGCCTAGTGGGAACACGGATGCTCCCCCGCTACAAGGAGACAACAAACTTCCCTGACCCGTGGCCGGGGGGCTGGTGGACGCTAAGAGACATAGTTGAGCAGCAGAAGATCGCGGCTTGGGCTGTACTTGATCATATGGCTCGAAACAAGGAGACAGTGCTCTGGAACCAGTACCAGAAGGCTGTGAGACAGACAGAGCGAGGCGCAGAGGGAAGCCCACAGGTAATCATTGTGCCAGAGGATCAGCATGATCCACGTACAATGGAGCTGATGATCGAGAAGCTGATTACCCAGGGAGTGAAAATCTACAGAGCAGAGGAGCCCTTCACAGCTGACGGTTATATTCATGGTACAGGCAGCTATCTGATACCCTTGGCGCAGCCAAAGATGGGGCTCATCAAGACCCTGTTGCTGCAGACAAAGTTCCCTGATGACAGCTTCACGAGAATGGGTGACGGCACGCCTCACAGACCCTATGATACTGCAACGGATACAATGGCAGAGTTCATGGGTGTATCTGTGCACCCAGCTGACTACCTGAGCGACTTCCGGGTAGAGCCGGTAACCGAGTACCATAGACCAGTAGGCTACGTGGATGATGACAGTAAGGTAGGTTATCTCATTGATACCCGTGAAAACCATGCATTCAAGGCAGTTAACTTGCTGCTGGAGCAGGGTGTCCCCATCAACCGCATCACCGAGCCCATAATGGCTGGAGACCTTGAGCTACCCACAGGCTGCTTCTTGGTTGAGTCAGGGTATGAGGAGAAGATGAGTCCAGTGGCGGAGGAGTGTGGTGTTACTTTCCACGCCCTCGCAGAGATAGTGGCCGAGATGAAGCACGTTAAGAGACTCAAAGTTGGAATGTATGACAGATTCTGGGGAGGCAACATCGACACGGGGTGGACAAGGCTATGCCTTGAACAGTATTGCTTCGACTATGATCTCCTATATGACAAGGATATCCTTGAAGGCGATCTAAATGAGTATGATGTAATCATATTCACCCACGATAACCCTGAGCTGATCACAGGCGGAGATGCCTTGAAAAAGTGGTGGAACGAGAACCGCCCAGACTATCCGCTACCAGACTACCCACCAGAATACCAGTCCGGGCTCGGAGACGATGGAAAGAAGAAAATCGCAGACTGGACCCGAAACGGGGGAACACTACTCTGCATCGGAGGATCAACGGAGTACGCAATAGATGCACTGGAATTACCCATCGTAAACGTCCTGAAGGGCCTAAGCCCAAAGGAGTTCCACTGCCCCGGCAGCACCCTGAGAATGTATGTGGAGAACACCCACCCAGCGGCATACGGTATGCCAGAGGAAGCACTTGCATTATTCTGGAGCAGCCCAGCCTTCAAGATAAAACCAGGACCAAACAACCACCTGTACGAGGTGGTAGCAGTATACCCCGAGGACAACATACTTGAATCTGGGTGGCTCGTGGGCGAGGAAAAAATAGCCGACAAGATCGCCGCCATCAGCGCCCACGTGGGTGAAGGCAGAGCAGTCTTGATGGGGCCTAGGATACAGCACAGGTGCCAGACCCACGGTACCTTCAAGCTGCTGTTCAACAGCCTACTCGGCTAACCTCTTTTCCCTAAATCTGTTAAAGAACCCTTCACAAATATATGGCCATGGAGCCGCTGGGTAACCGTGTCAAGTATTTCTTCTGGTTTATCTTAGGGTGTCTCTCAACCTACTTCGCTGAGGTATGGAGTGGCTCACAGATTTACAGTTTCTACAATCCACTCAGCTACGTGCTTGTGATCCCTTTGTACACGCTTCACATACTATTCCTGTGGACATTGATCTGGTGGTATGGTCGTCCATGGCTCTACGCCCTCTTCCCAGCGGGTTGCCTGTTTGGATTGTATGAGGCTTACATAACCAAGGTGTTGTGGAATCCGACGTGGGAGACATCTCTACCTCGTGTCTATGGTATCGCCTTGATTGAGACCATGGTGCTTGTATTGTTCTGGCACTGCTTCATGAGCTTCATTATTCCGTTGTTTGTTGCCGAGACCATCTTCACTGGAAGCAGTGAGATTTACTCATTGTTACCCGGCTGGGGGATACGTGTTACAGAGTTCATCGCCAATAAGAAGCTGGTATACATCTTTCCACTACTCGGTGGGCTATTTCAGAGCACAAACGCTACGAGCCTATCAGATGCAGCCCTCTCAGGCATAGCCACTACATTGTATCTAGTAGTCCTACTTGTGCTTTGGAGAAGATACGTTGGCAAGGGTTATCCGATGAGGGGCCTGCTCCCAGATTCAACCCAGTTCAAGGTGATCGGTGTACTTCTACTATGCTACTACATAGTTACTGGCATTTTCTTGAGACCCGATGAGATACCGGGGCTCAAAGCACAGTTCACCATCTGGGTTCTTTATCTCTTCTTTGGAGTTCTCCTGTACCTCGGCATTAAGAAATCTGTTGGTATTCAGCCTAATTCAATAAGGCTTCACTTTGATCCCTCACCCCAGCGGTTGATGCTTCTCGGTGGCCTACTCTCTCTAGGCTCTGTTTTAGGCTTCATCACCGGTGTATACACTGTCTGGGCGTTGACAGTATGGCTTGTCAGCATACTATTCGGGCTCTACATGCTGGCTCAGACCATCAGAAATCTGCTAAAATAATGCGGTTTAACCCGCAAAATACGTGTAGACACTCTGACTGACCTTTGCTATAACCTCCTCAGCCTCATAGGTATCCTCAGCGTCCATCGTGAAGCATGTTAACAAGTAACGTTCCCCCGTCTCCTTGATGGTTATAACGCCTACATCGTTTCTGATACCGGGCAGGCTCCCTGTCTTTCTCTGCAGCAGCACCTTCTTCTGGGGCAGATACTTAGGTATCCTATAGGTTCCAGTCTGGCACTTGGACATGATATCCAGTATAGCCTGACAGCTTTCACTGCTGGCTGCTTCTCTGGTTACGATGAGTTCAAGAAGAGCATTCATCTCGTTTGGCGTGGAAACATCATTATCCTCAACCCCCAAACTCCAAGAACCAACATAGTCGTTAGCCTCAGCGGCTTTCTCAAAGACATCAATGGTCATCTCATCCAGTCTTAGATTGTTAACCCCAACGAGGTCGAAGAGTATCTGCCTACAGTACCTGTTCACCCTCGTCTTCTTGAGCCCGAAGGCATCCATGGTGTTATTGATGTTATCGAATCCAACCTTCTTGACAATCAGGTCTGTGGCCGTGTTATCGCTGACAATCATCATCAAGCTCAACAAGTCACGATAAGAAACAGGCAAACCCTCGCTGAGCTCCTTCAATATACCGGAGCCCGGCACCTTATCACTCTCCTTCAACAATATCTGTTCATCGAGACTGATCCTTCCCCTCTCAACTCTCCTGTAGAACTCCACGATTACAGGAACCTTGAATACACTCGCAGTTGGGAAAACCACATCCCCGTTCAGGTTCGCTGTCTCACCTGTTACCAGATGCTTGACCGAGACTCCTAACTTGCCTTGGAACCCCTCAGCGGGTTCCTTGATCACATTAATAAGACTCATGATTATACTGTTCTCACTGGTGTCTAAAATCCTTCTATACTGTTATCAGTCCGTGAATTATTCTATACTTGATTAAAATGAGTGAAGAACCAGTCTATGAAGCCGAGGTTGTGAGCGTAGCGAAAAACTGTAGCGCTGGGCATAAGGTGGGTGACAAGTTTGAGATCAATACACACAAGACCGGCGGCATCTGTGGATACTGTTACCATGAGATGTTTCCCACTTTGATGAATATGTGTTACGGCGGTCAAATTCCTTGGATGAATAACGACGAGTGGAAATACGAGTGCCCAGACAGGTGGAACCTAGTTACATTCAACGTAACCAAGAAGTAACAGAGTATATACTACAAGGTTGTGTATCGCTGCAACAACCTTTATATTTCCTTCATCATCACCAGCCATAATTCGAGGTAGTTGAAAATGGGCGAGCAGCAAAAGGGCATGTTTTGGTTTATTCAGGGAAACGTCAAGATCCTTATGATCTGTAGAGTGCTCTGGGGCTTCAGTACAAGCATCGTCTACCCCTTCTTCAGCCTATACATCCTATCTCTTGGCGGAAGCAACACTGAAATAGGCTTAATCAATAGCCTCGGTATCATCGCCGGCATGATCCTGTATCCTGTAGGAGGCTACATCGCTGATAAGGCAGGCAGGGTGAAACTCATCGGATATAGCACTATACTTTACGCGGCAACCCCGATATTCTTTATAATTGCAACAGACTGGCGAATGGTAGCGTTAGGGCAATTCACAAGCCAGCTTCTACTATTCTACATGCCCGCAATGAACGCCTTAGAGGCTGACAGCCTACCCACAGGTGTCAGAGGCAAGGGATTCGCAATGATCATGGCTGTACCCACGGCTGTACGTATCGTCGCCCCCGTATTCGGCGGCTATCTCATAGAGTGGTTTGTAGCGACAAGTGGATTGACTGCAGATCAAGCCTTGATCAAGGCTGTGAGAATCTGCTGGATCATAGCGCTATTCACTGGATTCCTAGTTGCTTGGCTGCGTCTCAGATACCTGAAAGAGACAGTGACCGACGAAGAAGCCACCGATAAGTTCAGCTTCGCCCAGATACCCAAGATGATTCTACCCGCCTACAGGAGCATCCTCGACAGCATAAAATGGATGGACAAGAGTCTGAGAGTCATCGTCATAATTGAGATGTTCACGAGCTTCTTCATAGCAATGAGCGCACCCTTCTACGTGGTATACGCCAAGGAGGTAATAGGGCTAATAGAGAGTCAGTGGGGTCTAATCATGTTCATAAGCGGACTCATAGGCATACTAGCAGCCTTCCCCCTAGGTTCAACTGTTGACAGGATCGGTTCAAGGAAGATGATCCTGCTGGGAATGTTCCTCGCACCAGTAATAGTCTGGAGCTACCAATACATGAATGGCTTCATAGGAGTCACACTGATCCTCTGCGGCCTCGTGCTCTGCAACAACATCATGATGCCAGCCTTCAGCACAATCATAGCCAACAGCATTCCCCGTAGCAGACGTGGAAGACTATACAGTCTTCTCGGAGAACGAGGGATCTCAGTAAGCTTCGGTAACTTCTGGGGCGGCGGCTTCCTATTGTTCCCGCCAGCGGCACTGGGCGCCTACGCCGGTGGCTATGTATACAATATGAATCCAAACTACCCGTGGATGATTACAGCCGGCGCGTTGGTTATCGCAGCCGTCATGGTGCTTCTCTGGGTGCATGAGCCAAAAGAAGCACAGCAATAACCAACTGGTATCTTCTATGATTCCAAGTTTTCAATTGTATTCGTTTCTCGGTGTCTTCAAATATACTATAATACACTGAATATTCATGAAACCCAAGGTATTAATCAGCCCAGACACGAAAAACGTCTCCACAGACGTATCTGACACGCTGAAAGAATTGGCAGATGTGGAATACGTTAAAAGACCATATGATGACAAACTCAAGGACGCGTCAGCGATACTGGTAGGAACAGAACCAGTAAACTCGGCTTACCTGGATAAGGCACCGAAGTTAAAACTGGTGGCGAGGTTCGGCGTCGGCTATGACTCAGTGGATGTTGATGAATGTACCCGCAGAGGAATACTGGTTACCCATACACCTGAAGTGTTGAGCAGCGCCGTTGCCGACCACACCTGGGCGCTTATATTGAGCTATAACAGGCACATACCTCTCGCAAACTCATTCACACGCTCTAAGTGGGCGAAACGCGAGGGCTATATTCCATTTGGGTGGGACACCGAGAACAAGACCTTGGGTATTCTGGGGCTTGGAAGAATCGGCTTAGAGGTATTGAAACGGGCTAAGGGATTCCCCGTGAAGACCATCTACTACGATATTGTGCGCAAGGAGAATCTCGAAAAAGAATACGGCATCGAGTATGTCTCCTTTGATGAGCTGCTGAAGAGAAGCGATATACTAACAGTGCATACTTCCTTGAATGAGACCTCAAGAGGGCTCATGAACAGAGAGGCTCTGTGGAAGATGAAGCCAACCGCCTTACTGATCAACACCAGCAGAGGACCTGTGATAGTGGAAAAAGCACTCATCGAGGCGCTTAAAGAGAAGAAGATAGCAGGAGCAGCGCTGGATGTATTCGAGACAGAGCCAACACCACTCGATAACCCGCTTCTGAGGTTTGAAAACGTAGTGCTCACGCCTCACTGTGCATCAGCTACGTGGGAGACGCGTAGAAAGATGGCTATTCGATCTGTTGGAAACGTGAAGGCGTTCCTTGAGGGGAAGCGTCCACCTCACGTGGTCCCGGAGCAGAGCGAGGTAAAGTTCTAGCCTCATCTATCTCACATATATGCTGTGAAAGATATGACAGGGCTGCTGGATAATCTCATAGTTATGGCAGCCTGTTACATCTATATCTTAGCAACAATCTTGGCTGCGGGTTATCTGAAACAGGGAATACTAGACGCCAAGACCAGCCGCAAGTTCCTACACATCATGATTGGAAATCTACCACTGATCATGCCCTTTTTCACCCAGAGCATCTTCCCGTTTCTAGTTGCAAGCCCATTCATCCTCGTAACCTTCCTCGTCACACCATACAGCCCTTTTCCATGGGTAACTGAGAAACTAAGAGGACTACGTGACCTCACTGAAGAGGGGCATCACACTGGATTGGTTCTCTACGCCTTAAGCTACAGCGCGTTGGCTCTTCTCTACGGTACAAGACCCTATATCGTGGCTGCAGGCATCTTCCCAATGGCTTACGGTGATAGCGCGGCTGCGCTTGTGGGGATGAGGTACGGTAAAACGAGGCTTGGCTCCAAGAGTCTTGAGGGATGTCTCGGCATGTTTCTGGGTAGCTTTTTCAGTCTGCTTCTTGGGATGGCTTACTTCGCCCATATCTATGGCTTCGGATTTCTCGATCAAGTATTACCTGTTCTGCTGGTCTCTTTGATAGTTACAGTTATCGAGCTCATCACACCAAAGGGGCTTGATAACGTCGCAGTGCCGGCGATCGGAGTAATCATCTTCATACTCACCGGAGGAGGCATCTAACATGTTTATAGTGTTTGATGGACTAGATGGCTCCGGTAAGAGCACACAAGCCAAGCTACTATGCAGACACCTCAAGAAAATCTGTAAGACCTATGTGTTCCGCTCTCATCCCTCCGGGGATAATTTCTTCGGTAGAATGAGTCGGAGACAACTCCTCTTGGATGGGTCTAAGGCGAGGATATCTGCAAGCCTGTTCTATCTCTTGGACGTCCTGTACTCTGTAACCCTATATTATTGGAGGCGCGTCGATTACATTATATTTGTCAGATACCTCATGGGCACAGCGTATCTGCCTGATTCACTCTTCAAACTAGGATACCTCTTCTTCCTCAGAGTGGTTCCGAGGAGTCCATGCATGTTCTTCATCAACACCTCCCCGAGGGAAGCCTATAGCAGAATAGAAAAAAGCAGATCGAAAAAAGAGATGTTTGAGAGTCTGGAGAGGCTTGAGAAGGTTCACAGTAAACTGGTTCAACTCGCTGCTCGTCCCGAGTGGGTAGTAATTGACGGTAATCAACCCAGTCAGGGAATTCACAGGGCTGTCATTGATTTGGCTCTTTAAGCCCGAGAAGCAATACTGTGACTATCGAGAGGAATATTATCTGAATATAGAGCGGCGCATAGAACCCATAGTTCTCATACAGCAGACCCGCTATCCATGCCGCTGGTAGGCTTCCTAGTTTACCGTAGGCGTCGAGTTTTCCGAATACCATGCTTCTTTTCCCCTGTTCCACCACCTCAGTTATATAACTGATATAGGACGGCATCCAGAAACCGATATCCATCCCAGAGAAAGCATAGAAAAAGACAAAGAACTCTATTCTCCGGGAGAAGAGAAAACCTATCGGCGTAACCAAAGCCATCAGGTTACTCATCAAGATACCCTTCTTACGCCCGATTCGATCAACGAGTTTTCCCAACGGGATTGAGTCTAACGCCCACGTTAGGTTAAACGCTGTCGTCATTAATCCTAGTTCAATGGTTGTGAATCCAAAAGTCTCCGTTAAAGCACCGTAAAGCAGACTATAGGTGACAGTGTAACTGAACCCCATCAAAAATAACGCGATGTATAATTTGAGGAGTTTCGGCTCTGGGGCGAATGAGTGTCTAAGTCTTTCTGTTATGGAGATTTTATTTGGTTTATCCTTCTTCTGCAGCGTCTCTTTCAGATACTTTGTACAATATATTGTGCCTATGGTGTCTCCTATCACCATCAGGTAGAAGATCGGCGCATACCCCATTTTGAGGGCGATGTAGCCACCTAGAGTAGCTACGATTGTACTCGTACCCTGCGCCACTGTGGTTAATGTACTTAAAGCCGTAGCCCTTCTAGTGATGTCCACTGACTCGGCTATTAACGCGCTTCTAGCTGGATTACCCATGTTGAACATGGCTGTCAGCCCCATGAAGGCACCGAACCCCATGAGAGCCCAGTAACTACCTGAGGTGATGAGAAACAGGATCGCGATTATTCGGCATATGATGGTAGCGATGATGACTGGTTTTCTCCCATAATTATCGCTGAAATGTCCCCAGAAGAACAAGCCGATGCCTGTGCTTATGTTTATCACGGTCTGGATGATTCCCAGCTGACCAAGATTAATGCCTGTGCTGAGAAGATAGGGCTGCCAGATGACGTAGAACATGCCGAGACCGATCTGACCTAGCAGCGTCTGCACCGCGAGTACGCGGATATTGCCTTCTAGTGCAAGGAATCGGCTTATTTTCTCCACTCTGGAAAACCAGTGAGGCTAATGGTGTTCTATGATAAAAGAGAAGCGAATTTAGAGGTGTTTATTGAATAACTCGATGTTGTGTTTAACCTCTGAAACATCATACATGCCGATATTCCACGCATCAATGAAGTCCTTGAATTGGAGACACCATTCAATAACCTCGTCGCCCCTGTCCCTGAACCTGCCTGCGTTAAGCAGCTTGATGACGTATACTCCTCTACCGTCATCTTTCAGCGCCTTAATAGCGTCCAATCGTTCCTCCAGTGTGCCGTCATCCATCACTGCACCCATCATGTTCAGAGTCGTGCAGACTACATCAATCTCAGGTACATCAAGCACCTGCTTGAGAACCTTAGTGCTGTGAGTGCTAAGAGCGGTTGCGCGGATAATGCCTGATTCCTTCGCCTCCAGCCACGCCTTCAGTGTTCCTTTTCGCTCGCTGAGGGTGCCTGAACGATAAAGTTTATTCAATGCGTCTATTCTCTCCACTGGCTCCGGTGGCACTATGTGGAGAAACATTATGTCAACATACTCTGTGCCAAGTGACTGCTTGCTGTAGTCCAGTGCCTTCCATCCGTCTTCCATGGTTAACGCATTGGACTTGTCAGCTATCACCACCTTTCTGCGGTCAACGATTTTCAACGCCTCAGCGACGTGAGGATGAGTCCCATAATCGTCGCTTGTATCCCACGTGTTTACTTCAAGCCCCAGAGCGCCCTTCAGTATCTCAGCGGCCTCCTGTGGTGTTTTGTCTCCTTGTGTCCTGTTTCCGTCTGGTCCTTTCTTAAAGTTGAATGGCTCTGTGCCATAGATGAGTCTGGATACTTCTACCTTGCTCTGCCCTAGTCTGATCTTCTGCATGGGTTCTCGCATTAACTAATGTTATACTTGGTTAAGTTTGTTCAGATACCTTCGCTTCATAGATTTCCTCAAGCTTCCTTATACTGGGGATCATCAACCCCATCAAGGAACCCAGTAGAATCATCACACCAGCTATAACAAACCAGAAACGAATACCCATCATATCCGCAACAGGTCCAGCGATAAACAATCCAATGGGAGCTACCGCGGTGCTGGTCGCGATTATGAGTGTAAAAACCCTTCCCTGTATCTCAAATGGTACGATGCTTTGAAGAACGCTGAAGAAGCTGCTGTTTCCTATCGCGTTCATGAAACCGAATACAAAAACAAAGCCAATTCCAAGAAAGAACATATCCGCTGGGGTCTGGCTGAAGCCAATAATCCCCAGCCCTCCAATGAATAGGGCTGAGAACGCTGTCTTTGCCCTGCTCTTGAATCCACCCCATATCCCAAGGATTATGCCTCCTAGAATCATGCCCACCCCATTGGCGGATTGAACCCAAGCCAGTTCAATCGCTCCACCTTTGAAGTATTGTGTGATCATCAGTGGAAGCAGTGTGAATGCGGGGCTGGTTACGAGGTTAATCAGCAGGGAGATTCCCATAATTATAACGATGGGCTTCATCGACCAGAGCCATGTGAAGCCTTCTCTCATATCGTTCAAGACGCCACGGGCGCTCAGGTCTCCTCGTTCAGGCTGTGGAACCGGTATGAAGACCAATGGGCCAACCGCGAAGATAGCTGTGATTACATCAACCGCTAAAACATACTGCATCGGCAGTACCTCTAGCAGCAATGCGCCCATTGGAGGCGCAACGATGTTAACGAGTCCCTGAAGGCTCTGATTCAACCCAGCTACTCTGGATAGATGCTGTTTTGGCACCATCATGCTCGTGGACGCCTGCATAGCTGGCCACTGGAAGGCTCCTCCAGCTGATCTAAACAACATAATCGCGTAGATGTGCCACACCTCAACTCTTTTAAATGCGAATAATAGCGCCAAGACCAGTACCGCTGCCGCTATCAAGCTATCTGATATCATCATTACCTTTCTACGGTCCCAGCGATCAACAAATGCCCCTGCG
>CAYTVK010000020.1:12630-16969 GCA_964441725.1 uncultured Candidatus Bathyarchaeia archaeon
GTGGTAATAAGGCCACGATGCTAGCTGTAGTCAATACTTGAGCCGAGCCAGTTGTTGAAGTCAGATACCAGACGAGGGCGAACTGAACCAGCCGGGTTCCGAAGATGCTGAAAGCCTGTCCGCTAAATATCACCAAGAAGGGACGCATCTGCTTTGAAAGGAACCCGATTTCTTCAGTCAAGTTTGTTTCACTGTATTATAGGGTGATCATTAGTCTTCAAGTCTCTGTAAATAATTGATCACTTTCTGGTTAATCCGTCGATTAACATAAAAACCTGTCCTAAATAATCAAGAGTATCTTGAACTCTTATAATCCCTTACCTCGTCGCAGCAGAACAACTATTCCGCCAATAATCATAGTAAGACATGGAGAGGCAGAGCATCTTATCTCTGACCTCACAGGCGGCTGGTCCGATACCTTGCTCACTGAACTAGGTCACAGGCAGGCGCGTGCAACTGCGGATTATCTTGAAAAACTCATCGGGGATCAAGACGTGGAGATACTTTCAAGTGACTTGTTGAGGGCTGTTCAGACTGCTCAGCCTTACTCTGATCTGACTGGGATACCGATAGAGAAGCATACGGAGTTGCGGGAGATCAATAATGGTGTGGCCGCTGGGAAACGTAAAAGCGAGGTAGAGCACCTGTATATTCATCCATGTGAGCCAATACTGGATTGGTGCCCTTATCCTGAGGCAGAGTCATGGGGCGGTTTCTATCAACGAGTATCCGAATATATGAGCAGCCTCATAAAAGATCATAAGAAAATCACCGTAATATTCACTCACGGGGGCACATTACGTCACATTGTCTCGTGGTGGCTTGGCTTGGAGCCCGAGCATATGACTCGGGTTTCATTCGGTATTGCGCCAACAGGGATAACGGTTCTCACCAAGTCATTATTCAATGAACACATTGTTGATAGATTGAATGATACAAGTCATCTGGTCGGACTAGGATACTGGTATCCTCTCCCCAATTTTAGTGTCTAGCCTAATAGTTATTGAAGTGAGCGTGGGCTATCCTGTACTTATCCTCAAGGACATACACTATGGTTACTGGACCCCTCTGTTGTTTATCGGAACCCTTTCGCTGGAATATCCAATCAGCCTTAACAACAGCGACATCACCGAACTCCTCAACATCAACATCCTCAAGCCAGAGCCTGTTTCCATTATCCTTTCCGCCCTCAACAAACCCAAACTCTCTGTGGTGCTCCACCAAGTTATCGATACCTTTGATGAGTCCCTTTTTCTCGCTGCTGAAATAAGTTACACGATCATCATCAAGGAAAAGCTTCCTGACCATGTTAAGGTCATAGTTATTCCATATCTTGACCCATTCATCCACTATTTTTTCGCTGAAAACCAATTGAATCAATAACTATAGGCTCTTTCAGGATATGAATTTAGTTAAAAAAAGGTGGGGTTAGAAGTTACTATATTAAATGTAGCCAACCATTCCAAAGCCAAGCATACCGATAATGAACATGACTACTATCAGTATAACCACCGCTACAACCGATACAATGGCGGCGTTCACCCAACCGGTCTCATAGTACTTCTTTACAAGATATAGATACGCAACGAGTTGGACCAGTCCAGCTATCTCGCCCCCAACAAACATGGCTATTACCGCGTTGAGTATCATACCGAGTACAGTGATCCAGACAGCGTCCATGAACTTGGCTCTCTCCGCCCCCACTATGAATCTGCCCGCCAGCCATAGGGCTGGTGCCTGTACTATTATGCCTACTATTATCGTTCCGATAATGTACTCGTACTGCATGGATAGAATTCATTAGAATCAGTAATGAAGTTTACCACCAAGCAATCAATATATCATTAAAGTGACTATCTTGTGAAGACCTTGAAGGGAAAAATATTGCTCACAGGCTATGAGCCATTTCTCGAATTCAAAAAAACCCCAGCACGGAGGTGTGCAGATTACTTGAGGGAAAAAACTACAATGGATACGAGGTTGTTGTCGAGGAGCTTCCAATGCGATACAAAGAAGTCAGAGACTTAATACGAGGGCATATAGACAAGCACCAACCTACTGCGGTCATATCAACAGGGGTTTCAAGCATGGCTCCTGACATATGCGTTGAACGTGTGGCCATAAACATGGGAAGCGCTGATAATGGACCCAATTTTGGGTATGATACACTGGATCAAGTTCTGAACCCCGATGGTCCCGCTGCTTACTGGTCTACTCTGCCGATCAGGGAAATTGTTGAGGCGATGAATAAGGCGGGAATACCTGCAAGAATAAGCAACACCGCTGGGACGCAGGGATGTAACCTCGCCTTCTATCACTTGATGGATTATGTGGCTGAGAAGAAGCTAAACATCCCCGCAGGGTTCATACACGTACCCAGATTACCGGAAAACGTCACAAATAACAGGAACCCATCCATGAGCCTTGAGACCTCAGCCAAGGCACTCGAAATAGCAGTAAATCACGTTGCTTTCAGTCTCTAAAAAGTAACTTCTTATTAATTTTAAACCTAAACCCATATTGTGCGAATGGATTACCTCCGCAAGGCAACAAGCATCCTGATTTTTGGACTAATAACCGCATACTTAGCGATGTTCTATCTGGACATAACCAATCCCTTGGTCTACATCTACCTCAAACTCATCAGCTTCGGCTTAATCCCGACCACCATCTGCTTCAGCTGGCTGTACCTCTGGAGAAATGAATCAGACCAATTCCGATTCCTAAGCAAATACAACAGTCTGACTCAGGCACTTTTTCTCTTCCTAAACATAGTGAGAGTACCGGTCAATAAGCTGGGCTTTTTTGGTTTGCTCTTCACTATTTTATCCATAACTTTAATCATCGTATACTTGACAGACTGGGCTTACTCCAAGACAGGTTTCTTCATCACAGGTGGCTTAATCCTACTCAACGTATTATTCGCCTTCGGCCTCGTAATGACCACCTTCGAACACGTGCACCCATTCTTCCTAAACGCTGGACCCAGCATGTTGGCTCTCAGCGACTTCATAACCGAGATAAGCGCCATGGGAGTACTCTTAGCCGCAAGCAGTCAACTCTACTGGCATGAGATTCTCAAGCAGCGTCGAGAGCATGAGGCAATTGAGCGTCTTTTTGCTCAGCTTGACGCTGGGAGCTAGTTCAGAGCTGGCAATATGTATCGCTGCGGTATCTGACTCGTGAAATCGTATGTATCTGGTGTTCCACCCGTGCAGACTATTACCAAGTCTTGATCCGGGAACACGAATATGAATTGCCCCATGTAGCCCATCGCTGTGAAGAAGCCATCGCCAACCCACCACTGGTAGCCATATCCGGGAAATAGATTTGCATCAATTCTATGTGTTGTAGCTTCTCTCACCCACTCAGACGAGATGATCTGCTCTCCATTCCATTCTCCTTCATGAAGGAAAAGATAACCAAGTTTAGCCATATCTTGAGGTGTTATGTAGATCCTGTTGTATCCCCAGTTTCGACCCATGTTGTCGGTATCCCATTGATGCAAAGTAATCCCGAGGGGCTCAAAGAGATGCTCTTGTCCATACTCTGCGGCTGATAACCCTGTTTTCTCCGTGATTATGCAGCTGAGCAGATGACTGACCCCATTGGTGTACTCGAACCTTGAACCGGGCTCAAACGCCATAGGAAGATCCAGCATATAATCAACAGCGTCGGAGGCTTCATGAAGATCATTCAACTTCTCCCACTCATAGAGCCAACTATCACGAGCATTAAATCCCGCTGACATCATCAGCATATCCCTGAGGGTGATGGCTTCCTTCCATTCATCCATATTTGCTGGTGTTCTATCAGGGAAAACATCCAGTAGCTTAGTGTCCAAACTTGGTATAGCCCCATTTTCATAGGCTATCCCGAATATCGTCGAGACCACGCTCTTGGTGCAGCTATAAATTATATGTGGCGTATCCTTGGTGTAGTCATTGAAGTATTCCTCGAATACGATGTAGCCGTTCTTTACAACAACTACGCTGTCAACCTGTATGTTTGATGGTGCAGACTTTATCTCATTCACCATATTCTGCAACACAGAGTCATCAAACCCCATTTCCTCGGGTGCTGCATATCTCCACTCCTCAGTGGGCCAATAGATGGGCAATTCACTGGAATGGCTGTGTTCTGTTCCACTCTGCTCAGTGGTCCCCCCGTTTGCTGGAGTTTTGTCTTTGTTAAGCCAGATGATTCCCACCGTCAACGCTAGACACACCACCAGTATTGCGATGGTTTTCCTGTTCTCACTAAATATAGCCTCCATATTGATCACTAGATGTATTGAAGTATGGGCTTCGGGTACTTTCGTTTGAGCTTCTCATACTCC
>CAYTVK010000021.1:0-16364 GCA_964441725.1 uncultured Candidatus Bathyarchaeia archaeon
CTGTTGTCAAGACTTTTTCAGGGTCTGTTTTGATTTCTTTGATGAACTCTTCTATGTTTTTTGTTGCCGCTATTACTGTTTTTGAAGTATTACTCATCTTTAATTACCCCAGAAATTTCTGTTATTAGGTATTAGTTTATATTACATTATAATGGTTTCACACTGGTTGTTAATATCTGTATTAAGAAATATATACCAAAGTCATATTCTGATGGATATGGGTTCTGATCTAAGATGAAATTCAGCGCATAGACCTCTGAGTCTCAGCGGTGTAGGTTTAATATCTAATTTAAGAAAAAAGGAGGATAGATGCTATCGCATCGATGCTTTTCCTAGAGCTTTAATCAGTGTCATGAGTATTCCTAAGCCACGCTGAGTATCCTCATTGCCAAGAGCGCCGAGAAGTCCCATAAGACCCATCTTCGGTGGATCAATCAACGCTTTATCAAACTCTGGGTCCATCAACGCAGCCTCGAAGAGTTCAGGAAGGTCACTTCCTGTTAAACCATTGACCAGCTTCAGTAGTTGCGCCATCAAGCCTGATAGGTCTTCTATTGCTTGGTCGTTGAGGAAGGTCATGATGAGTCCAAAGGTATCTATGAGTTCCACCAATGACTCTTGTGTGTGAGGCTCCAAGGTTACCGGATTATTATTATTTTCAGTCATCTTTCATCACCTACATAATCGCCTTCGCCGTCAAATCAAAATAGATGTAATAATACATCCTGTAAATCAGCCACCCCATCTTCCCAGAGCTAAACGATTTAGCCGGGTTTCCATAAGTCCACGTCACCATGTAGGCTTTGCCATCAGTTGATGGCGTGTAGGATGACTCGACGATGGGGCACCCCTGCTCGCCCTTGTAGAGGGATTTGACGCCGTTACCGTGGAAGTCGTTTATCAGGTTTTGACCCGTTTTCAATGCCTGGAAGTGGGCGTTGATACCCATCTTATTCATGGTGACAGGTCCACCGTCACCTACGACATAGACTTCATCGTAGGTCTCTGATGGTGACTTGGAGTACTGTAGAGTGTACTTGTTTGAAGGTAGCCATCCTTTCTCGTCGCTTATCCCGGAATCCTGCATGGCCTTGATTCCTCTATGAGGCGGGATGGAGATTAGGAGATCATAATCAACTTTCTCTCCCTCACTCGATGTCACAGTCTTCGCTTCTGGGTCCACTGACTCGGTTTTGAAGTTATATCGACGATCAACGTCACGTTCTTTGAACCCACTGATCACCTTCTCGTTGTAAACTGAGGGCCCAACGTTGTTTATCGGCCAAAGGAACGTGATCTCGGTCTTATCCCGGATGTCACCGATTCTTGTATAACGAAGGTAATCATCGAGGAGCACGGTAAACTTACTGGGAGCACCGGGACACGCGATGGGCATTTCAGGGGTCGTTACCACGATTTTTCCACCCTCAAAGGTTTTTAGTTTCTCCCTGAGTCCAAGGGCTCCATCCATTGTGTAGAAGGTGTTGTAGTCATCTGTTAAACCGGGGATCACCTCTGGGGCCAACCTTGCACCCGTTGCGATCAGCAGATAATCGTAGGAGTACTCTTTTCCGCTCTCCACAGATACTTTCCTGTTTGCCAGATCAATGTGTGTTACCTCTCCGTTTTCACCGAAGAAGGTCTTAGCGCGTGGGCTGATGACCTTTTTCATGGGTCTCATTATATTCTCTGGGGCGAGGAAGTGAAAAGGTATGAAGGTATACCCTGCTGGGTTGTAGGCTGTATCGTTCTTATCCAGAACGGTTACGCTGTACTTGTCTTCGGCTATCTCCTTTCTGAGTTCTCTGGTTACTTTGTTCGCAACTATTGAGCCAGCTGCTCCGGCTCCAAGTATGAGTAAATTTTTCTTCACCATAATAACCACCTGTTAATGAAACAATGTTTCATGTCTCACTCAAGTTGATCTATAATAATAAATAATTTGCTAGCTGATTACACCATGTTTGGGAAAAAAGGCTTAGATACAACGACTAAACCGATATATTGACCCCCTCTTGGAATATGACAACCTCGACAAGAAGATACTGGAGCTATTATCCAGAAACAGCAGAACCAGCGTTCGAGAGATTTCCAGAATTTTAGACTCAAGCCCAGCCACTGTGTCTCGCCGGATACGAAGATTAGAGGAAATGGGTGTAATCAAGGGATATGTCAGTATAATCGAGGACGAGGAGCTTGGATATGATTGCCGCGCCCTTCTCCTCATTAAGGTCAGTAACGACTACAACCCTGAACAGATTGTTGATAAGATGAAGGATAATGAGAGGATATGCAACCTCTATACCACGATAGGAGACTACAAGATTATCACAACGGCTACATGCAATGAGCAAAACGCCCTCTCAGAGTTCATCGATGAGCTAAACAAAATCGATGGAATAACAAAGATAGAATCCGTCCTGATACAGTCTAGGGAAAAAATATTGAAGAAAATAATCAAACAATGATTGAATTAATCAGTTACTTGATTGAACCTTATCAGTCTAGGTTTCTTCTGAAAATCGCTGAAGATAGATAAGTCAAAAGAATACAGAATCCAGCGAGTATAGCAAGATCCAGCGTTATACTGGCTGAGGCACTAAACATCGTTGCTTGAAGCGCTTCAACCGAGTAAGTGAGAGGAAGCAATCTAGCGAGATACCTTAAAGCCAACGGCATTTTCTCCAGAGGCAGAAAGACGCCGCAAAGGAAGATCATGGGGAACCGGAAATAGTTGCTCAAAGTTTGGGCTTCAAAAACCTCCTTGACGGATACGGCTACCAATGCGCCTAGAGCCGAGTGAGCAATACTGGTTAGCAGCAGGATGAGGGCAAAAGCTAACAGGTTATAGATCTTTGCGCCGAGGAAAACCGTTGTGAGGAGACTCATAACAATCGATATAATCAACCCGAACACGGTGCCGCCGAGAATCTTACCCACCAGAATTGATACCAGGGATATGGGAGCAAGTTGAAGCCTTTCAAAGGCGCCTACACGTTTCTCGAAGGTTATCACTATCGCCTCCATACTCGTGGTTCCGAAGAGCGCCGCCATTGCGATAAGCCCTGGAGCCAAGTCTGTTAATCCTTGAGGGTTTCGTAGGCTGAAGCTCAGAGCCAGTACTAGTGGAAAGAGAATGCCCCAGCTGATGTTAGGTGGTTTAAAATAGTATGCTTTAAGGTCCTTCTCAACTATCGCTGCGATGCCCTCCAGCTCTTCACCCAGATTTATTTTTCGGCACCTCCATTGTCATGGACTCTGCGGTTATTCCCGTCAGCTGTACAAAAGCGTCTTCGAGGCTTGGTTTGATGGTCTGAACCTCCTTTATTTTTATTCCGTTTTCCTCTGCGATTCTAATCAAGGCTTTGAGGGTACCTTGCATATCCTGAGTCTGGATTAATACCCTGCCATTTATTTGCCGGATACTGGTAGCAGGTACCTCTTGAAGGCTATCGATGTTGAACTCCATCGCAGGTTCAGTCTCAACGCTGAGCAGAGGAATTTCCTGCACTCTGCTTCGTAGCGCCTCCGGTGACTCAATCACAACGATCCTTCCTTTCACCAAGATAGCTATCCTGTCACAGAGTTGACCAGCCTCCTCAATATAATGAGTCGTTAAGAAAATAGTTACCCCGCTCTTAGCAAGCTCCTTTATTAATTCACGTAGAGCCCGTGCACTCATGACATCCAGCCCAGATGTGGGCTCATCCAAGAATAGTATTTTGGGTTCATGGATTAGGGCAGCCGCTAGCACTGTTCTCCGCTTGAGACCTTTTGAGAGCTTACCAAAAAGGCGGTTGCGGTATTGTTCAAGTTGGAATATATGCAAAAGCTCATCGATTTTTGCTTCTCTGAGCCTATGTTCAATGTGGTAGAGCTTGGATACGAATTGAAGATTCTCGCTCACAGTTAGCTCGTCGTAGAGATTTGACGAATCAGGTACTACGCCAATTCTCTTCTTAACCTCTGTAGGCTCCTTTACGATATCATAACCAGCTACATTTACGAAGCCATCAGTTGGTTCAGTTAAGCCTACCAGCATCTTTATCGTTGATGTCTTCCCTGCTCCATTAGGGCCTAGAAAACCAAAAACCTCTCCTTCATTGACTTGAAAGCTGATATCATCCACTGCAAGGGCGTCGCCCCAGTATTTGGTTAGTTCAATAACTTCGATGGCTTTCAATTCAATTACCTGTTGGGAAGAGCGTTTTATGTTAACAGACTATGTTAGGAAGCCTAAGAATATTACTACGCGTTAGAATATGCCCCATCGTTTTACTTTGCTCATATATGTACGGTATTTATCTCCTAGGTTTCTGAGGAGAGACTGTTCTTCAAATGTTGCAAACTGATTATACGCTAAGAAAATTAGCACCCAGAACAGTAAGGCGGGAATGGAAAATGTCGTGGCCACTATTCCAAGCTCGAAGAACATGATGCCAAGGTACACGGGGTGTCTCGTAAATGAGTAGACCCCTCCCGTGACTAATTCGGGTTTTTCCGTATCAATCACGAGTCGATGGGATTGTTTGATAAGTGATACGCCTAATCCAGCCAATATTAGAGCAGCAAAAAGCCTGAACAATAATGGAATATCCGTTAACGTATAGAACCTGAATACGAAGCTGTCGATAACCCAGATGCAGACTAGAATAACTAGAAGAATTATTTGCACCTTATCTGATAGCGGATGTTCTTCACCCAGCCTTTTTTCTTCTTGTTTAACCATCCTTTTTCAAATAATAACTGGTTATGATCATTTTATAATAAAGATCTGGAAAAAAGTGATCACAATCTGGCTAGGTGAAAAGAGGCAGAAGCCTTATGTTCATGAACGCATATTATAAACGATTTAAGCTAGACTAAAAAAGTAAAACGCTAGCGAAGGCCATCTAAAGCGTTTTCCTGATAGTCGCTGAGATCGAGAAAAGGAAAGAATAGTGAAGATTGCCATTAGTTCAACTGGGAAAAGCCTAGAATCCGAAGTTGATCCCCGTTTCGGTAGATGCGGGACATTCCTCATCGTTGACACAGAGACACTGAAGTCTGAACCTGTCGCCAACAGCAGTGAAGCGTCTGCTCATGGAGCAGGAATAGGAGCAGCTCAGAAGATCGTCTCACTGGGAGCTCGAGCAGTGATAACGGGACACGTTGGACCAAACGCTCATACGGCTTTATCGAGTGCGGGTCTAGAAATTTATACAGTGAACCAAGGAACCGTAAAGGAAGCCATTGAGGCATTCAAAAAAGGCAACCTAGCAAAAGTGAATAACCCCACCGTGGGAGGACACTTTGGTCAAGGCAGGGGACAAAGAGGCAATCGACCTAGAGTATAGGAGTGAGTAATATGGTTAGAATAGTGATTCCAGTAGCAGATGAGCAAGGTAAACAGATGTCCGCCCATTTCGGTAGAGCCCCATATTTCGCATGGTTTGATGTGAATTCAGGTGAGATCGTGGATAAGGGAATAGCCCCCAACGATAGCAGTCACTTCGGTGGACAAGGACTTCCTCCAGAACGAATGATGGCTTTGGGTGCGGATATCGTTATTTCAGCAGGCATGGGTATGAATGCCATACAGATGTTTCAGAACAGCACGGTTGCCGTGTTAAAGGCAGTGAACGAGAGCACAGAACGAAGCATCAACGACTTTGTCGAGGGCAGGTTAGAGGAGTTAACTGAGGGCTGTCTGCACGCTGAAGGACATGACCACCATTAAGAGGCCGTTAAGGATCGCGGTTGCGAGCGGTAAAGGTGGCACAGGTAAGACACTTGTAGCTGTTAATTTGGCTCTTGCAGTGAAAGCTGATCAGGTTCTGGACTGCGATGTGGAGGAGCCCAATGATCACATTTTCTTGAACCCTGTAAATACGTGGAGCGAGAAGGTGGAGATTCTAGTACCTGAGATCGATGAGATGAAGTGTTCATACTGTAGAAAATGCGCCGAGTTTTGCCAGTACAACGCATTATTCGTCGTAGGAGAAACCGCCATGGTCTTCAAGGAACTATGTCATAGTTGCGGTGGCTGTACTCTGATTTGCCCAGAGAAGGCAATAACAGAGAAACCACGAGACATCGGTGAGATACTCATCGGGACAGCAGAAGACATAGAACTTGTTTACGGTAAACTAAACGTGGGGGAAGCCATCGCGGTTCCTGTGATCTCGGCTGTGAAGAATAAGAGTAAACCCGATGTATTGGTGGTTCTTGATTCTCCACCGGGATCCGCATGCCCCGTAGTTGAATCTGTACTGGGGTCAGATTACTGCATCATGGTTACGGAGCCCACCCCATTCGGGTTGCACGATCTGAAGATAGCGACAGAGGTCGTTAAACAGCTCGGTATCCCGCTGGGAGTCATAGTGAATTTCTCCGGAATAGGTGACAGAGAAGTCTACGGTTTCTGCGAGAATATGAATATCCCGATTATAATGGAAATACCATACGATAGACGCATCGCCGAGTTGTATTCCAGAGGCATCCCATTCATAACAGAGATGCCTGAGTGGAAACCAAAATTCCAGAGATTACTAGAGCGAATAAGGGAACAGATAAAATGAAACAAGTAACGATCCTCAGCGGCAAGGGAGGAACAGGAAAAACAACAGTAACAGCGAGTTTCATAGCTCTCAGCGAGAACGCGGTCTCCGCAGACTGCGATGTAGATGCAAGCAACCTGCATCTTCTACTTAACCCGAAAATAAGGGAGACAATCGAGTTCAGGGGGCTCAACGTAGCAAAGATTGATCACGGGAGATGCATAGAATGCGGCAGATGCGTCGAGTTATGCAGATTCAACGCCATCAAAGACTACACAGTAGACCCCATACACTGTGAAGGCTGCAAAGTCTGCGTGGTAAACTGCCCAGAAGAGGCCATTGATTTCAATGAAAGAGTCTGCGGAGAAGCATACATAAGCGAGACAAAGAACGGCCCCATGAGCCACGCAAGACTGAACCCGGGCATGGAAAACAGCGGTAAACTGGTCACCCTTGTAAGGCAAAACGCGACAAAGCTCGCCGAGAAACAGGGAAAAGACCTGATACTTATTGATGGTTCCCCCGGTATTGGATGCCCCGTTATCGCAAGCATCGCCAATATTGACTACGCGGTGGTCGTGGTTGAACCCACGCTATCCGGAATTCACGATCTAAAACGAGTGCTGGAGCTTTTAGATCATTTTGAGGTACCCCCGCTTGTCATTATAAACAAATACGATATCAACAAAGAGAACACGAACGCCCTAGAAGATTACTGCAGAGAAAACAGCATCACTCTGATAGGAAGACTGCCTTTCGACCCAGTCGTTACAAGCGCCATGGTCAACGGGACACCGGTTGTAGAGTACGATCCACAGGCAGTCTCATCGAAGGCTATTAAAAAAACCTGGAAAAAATTCATGTCGACAACGTTAGAGTGATGCAACATAGGGCTCTATTACATCACTCACCTTCTCTCCCTCTTGTACAATTTCTATCTCGATGTCAAAGGCTTCAAGGATGTCTCTGGCTCCGGGACCCATCTCGCTTGTAAGAAGTATATTCACTTGATTATCCTTTAGAGCTCTGGCAGCAAGTGGGCCTGCTCCTCGTTCAGGGGTGTTACCGGGATTGGATATTATCTCAACGGCTTTGACTTGATTATTCTCGATGGTCACAATAGTGAAATTGGGTGCCCTTGAGAAGGTTTCAGCTACCTTGTTTGATAGTTTCCGATTTCCCCTCGTCGGTACTGCGATTCTCATATTAGACACCTAAATTGGAGCTATTAAACCTCTGAAGTATTGATCTCTTCCAGCCGTTTATTAATTTGCTCTATTTCCTTCTTCAGATAGCTCATTTGGTCTTCTAGAAATTCTTTCTCAGAAGTCGGAGGGTTAGGAGTACCCCCAGTTTCCGGGTTCGCCCACCACCCTCTCTGAAGCCATGGGAACCTTGCGCATCTCGTTGGGTCTGTTCCCCAGTATCCTCTTCCTCCTCCATACAGGAATCCTGGTCGCTGGTAGGGGGGTAGGTCTCTGAATGGCCCGTTTCCTGGGTAGAGGTTTCTTCTTCCGTATCTCATTTTTTTTCCTCATTTTGTGCATTGGCACACTTTACTATTATGTGTTATTGCACAGATTCATTTAAGTGTTATGATATAGGAGATAATGTGCCAAGCCTCTCAAGGCATAAAGAATTTAACAAGGTTCTTGGCGTGGTTCTCGCAAAAAATACGGCAAATAAAAAAAATTACAATTCTTTGGTTCCCAGGTCCTCAAAGAAGCGTAATAGATAACCATCAGGGTCTTGAACCAGAAACTGTTTGTTACCCACTTGATGATCATTTTTCCTGTACCATTTTTCCTCGGGCATCATGAAGAGTTCAACATTATTTTGACGCAATCTTTCAAGCAATAACTCAATATCTTCAACTTCGATCTGAAAATTAACGCCTCTCCCCAGCGGGTATTCAAAGTCTCCTGTTTTCCATGTACGAGTTTTACCTATCTGATCAATCATGATTTGAGACTCACCTAATGATAGATATGCGAAACCTTCCTCGGTTCTCTGGTATTCGATGGAAAACCCGAGTATCTTCGTGTAAAACTCGGTTGATTTTTCATAATCAGTGATGGATAACTCGGGGACTAGGCTGTTTGATTTCATAGTCTCCCAGTATGAGACGCGTGTATAAGAATTCATACTCGGTTTTGAAAACTCATAATTTACTCATAACAGACTATTTCTTGGTTCACTGTAGTCAGTTATATGTGAATAATAATGACTGAAAAAGAGGGTACAAGGTGGCACGAGGCGAGTAAAGGACAGGAACGCTTCTCCTTTGCGCAGGTAGAGAAGGAACTAAAGAAGAAGACCTTCGGCATCATCAGCGCAGTAGATCATAAGAACCGCCCCCATTCAACAGGAATCATCTTCGGGATGTCCACTCCAGAAGACCCTGTCTATTTCTACATCGTGACAAAAGGAAAAGCAGCCAAGGTCAGATACATAAAAAATAACCCAAATGTATCTCTGCTGGTGACATTCCCGCATCACTTTTTGAGATTCGTACCTGATAGCACGGTCACGATAAGGGGTCGCGCCGAGATTTTATCTCTTGATGACGTGGGGTTCAGGAAAGCCTTTGAGCAGAAGCGTATGTTGCGGATGAATTTGCAGATGAACCCTGAAACCATGCGGAAAGCTGTCGTCATTAGGATTAGTCCTGAGAGTACGGTTTACTGCTATGGAGTAGGCATTGGATTGAACGAGCTTAGAAAGGATCCGACTGTGGCCAACTATAAAGTGACCATTCCAAGGCAACGACTTAACTAAATCGTTAACTCCTGAGTTTCATATGACATTGCTATTGAATTTCTCGCATTATAGTAAATAGCCTGAATATGAATCATTTGTGTTGGTAAAAATTGTGTGCTAAGAGTTATACATCTTGCTTGAGAGAACTCCATTTAATTCTCGGCAAGTCTCGCCTACGCAGTTCAGCGTTTAACTCACCGAAGTGCTGCCTATGATGCCCTAGCATGTATATTATTCTACCAAGGAGCGTTGAGCCAGTCCATGGAAACTTTTCTTCTGGTTTCATGACATCATCCATACTTAGATTACTCATCCAGTCCTCGATCTTGCGTCGAACCTCTTGATGGTATTCCATCATGGCTTGTTTTGAGGGAAGTTTTTCTATTGATATATCTCCAGCTTCAGGGTCTAGGTCAAATAGCTTCTCCCAGATATAGCCCCCTGGGTTATCTGTAGTATAGTAGTCAGCTGTTTTATACGTAAATTAACAGGGGGAAATGGTATCCCATGTTCACGATACTCTTCCTCAAGCCAACCCGCTCTTAACCCGAGAACAAGACGCCCAGCAGAGTATGAATGAAGAGTACACGCCATCCGCGCTAAGAGGTCGGGGTTTCTGAACCCGATTGGCGAAACCAGCGGTCCAAACTTGATTCGATGGGTGCTGGCCGCAATTGCTCCAAGGGTTACCCAGTACTCTGGTCTTTCAACTTTGGAGTACGGCTCTCTGGATGCAATATGATCTCCCCGGAATACATATCCAATCCATCTTTTTCAGAGGAGACAGCCCAATCCACTATGTCTTGAGTGGTGTGGTTAGTTGAGAAGTCCAGAACTAGGCCACAATTCTTGATTGAGAGCTTCTTCTCAGATGTCATTCTGTGGTAGTCTGTGAGACAGCGACAATATATCGTTTTATTATATGGGGTTTGATGGAGTTATGGTATTATTGTTTGGGGGTTATACATTTGATCGATGGTTAATTCCGCTATGTCTGATGAATAATGAGCGATATTTCTCAGACTATTAGCGATAATCATTTGCGATATATACACCGGGCCATCGAGGTTGCTGACTGAGGCAAGCTCACTGTAAAGGTCTTTGATGTCTGATTCAACCTGTTTTTTGCTGTTAATTACTTCATCGACCTTTGAGATATCTTTAGAAAGAAAACCAGACATAGCCTGATTGTAGATATCAAAAACAGTCTTCATCACACTGTAGGTTGAATTGTTGAAGCTTTTGTCTTTGTCAAAGATCTCAACAATGTTAGATGCAATGGTTTCTACCTGATCTGCAATCCTGTCTATTCTGTGGACAAGGGTTTGATAATCAAGATAGTCAAGATGCGTCATATCGTTTGTTTGATTTGTTAAGATCGATGTGATAGCTACTCTGATTAGTCTGTAGACGAGAAACTCTAATTGATCAACGTCTCTCTCAATTTCTACAACTGATCTCGCGAGTTCAATGTTTCGTTCAGACACTGATCTTAAAACATCACGACACATTGAACCAGTAATAGCATACATCCTTTCCACACAGGAGAGAATCGAGGTCTTAGACTCATCGATAATAGATCTAAGAACAACCCTTCCAGCCTCAGACTCTTCTACCATCATGTATAATATACTGCTAATCAAGCGAATAGCCTGCTGCTGCTCAGGTGAGAATACTCTAGAAACAAGTATAATTCTATCATAGCCATCCAATGAACAAGCAACAATGCGCCGAACCACTGAGTCGCCATCCTCATTCAACTCAACTTTGATCTGAATTTCCCTTAGTTTTTCAGATTCGGATTTAACTGAAGTTACTATTAATGCTCCATTCATTAATATCTCTAGGTTAACAAGGTCACCTTTTTCCAGCCCATTGTTTTCAAGCCATTTTTTAGGTAGTGAGATTACTGCTGAGGTTTTTCCTAGAGACATTATTTTCCGATGATCTGACTTCATATCATTCATAACACCCGAGATAGGTATATATTTCTTAATACAGATACGAAAAATCAGTGTGGAACTAATATATTGTAAGTTAAATTATAGCGGGTAACGTTATCTCAAGTAGTAATGGAAAACGGATAAGTGTAAACAAATGACTGAAAAAGATTTGAGAAAAAGGGCATACACAGCCATCATTCTGATGGGCATTGTAAGCATGCTGGGGGACATCGTTTATGAGTCCGGGCGAGGTATCGCACCAGATTATCTTTACTTCCTAGGCGCATCAGCACTCGTTGTTGGTTTAACGTCTGGAATTGGAGAGCTCATAGGATACGGCATGAGACTGGTTAGTGGACCGTTGGCAGACCGAAGCCACGCATACTGGCTTTTCATCTTCCTAGGATACGGCCTCATAATAGCGGTGCCATTTATGGGATTTACCAACGGCATCTACATCGTCGCGGGTCTGGTTATCCTTGAGAGACTGGGGAAGGCACTTAGGTCACCGTCTCGAGACGCGGTTCTTTCAGTTGTTAGCAAAGGAATGGGGGCGGGAAAGGCGTTTGGACTTCACGAGTTTATTGACCAGATTGGCGCCGTAATTGGTCCAGCCATCCTAGGATTCGTTATGCTGAGAACCAATGACAACTTCAGTTTCTCGTTCAAGACTCTTTTCCCATTCTATGTCTTGATGATGGGGGTTCTCTATTATACATACACCAAGATCAGGGGAACAGTGGAGGAGATAAGAAGACAGGGAATAACCTCCGAGGGCGAACTCGGCAGCGATTTCTGGAAATACTCGGTGGCTGTGCTCTTGAACACTATCGGTCTGATGCCAATAGCCTTGATTCTTTACAATGGCGCCAAGATACTGAAGACAGGTAATCAGTTGTGGCTTGTGCCTTTCCTCTACGTCATTGTCCAGTTGGTTGATGCACCCATGGCTCTTGTCTCTGGACACTTCTACGATAAGATAGGCACAAAGATGCTTGTGGTGCCCTTCACGTTATCTGTCTTACCGTTCATGTTCCAGTTTGTCGCTGGTTTACCGGGGGTTATCCTTGCCTGTATCGCATTCGGTGTCGTTCTGGGGATGCAGGAGTCTACCTATAGAGCGGCGATAACTGATATGGTGCCCCTTGGGAGGAGAGGCTCGGCTTACGGGTATTTTAACGTATTATTGGGGGCTGGGACTTTCGTTAGTGGGGCAGCCTTTGGTTATATGCTGGATATCTCGATATCGCCGATGATTATGCTCGGGTTTGTGGTGGTTTCACAGGCTGCGGCAGTACTGTTGCTGTGGAACTCCACACAGAAGAAAACTGAACAGGCTTAACATCAAAGATTAGGCTTCTTTTTTAATTATCTTACAGCTCATGGTGTTCACATCTACGTTGATCCATCGGTGTCGATGGATTCAGGGAGATGTACGTCTGCGAGCTAACTGATGCACTGGGCATAAGCCAGCCGACTCTCTCTCATCATATCAGGAAGCTTGAGAACGCTTGGTTTGTGAGGAGTGAGAGGCGGGGAAGTGAGTTTATTACAGTCTGGCTGAAGACTCTGTGCTGGGTCGTTTGTTTATTCAATGATTTAAATATTGTAATCAATACTACCGGTATTGAAGTTGAGCAGCATAGATACACCAGTGATCCCTGATGACCGGATGCTGGAGTTTAAGACGCGGATATTCAAGGTAATCAGCGACACGAACAGACTCAAGATACTGGAGATACTTAGGGCGGGGGAGATGTGTCAGTGCGAGATAATCCCATTACTGGATCAGAGCCAGCCAACTGTCTCAAGACATCTAAAGCTTCTGGAGGAGGCGGGGTTGATCAAGTCCAGCAAGGAGGGTGTACGGACGATCTACGAGGTGGTTGATCCTCATATCTTCAACGTCATTGACGCTGTGGACGACAAGATGATTGATATAATCAGCAGTGAGATTGCTAAAAAAATGGGTTTATAGTGGCTTATCCACTGAGGGCTTCCAGCAGTTCTTTTTCTGATGGGAGTTTGCCCGCTAGTTTGATTTCCCCATCCACGACGAGGGCTGGAGTCATCATGACGCCGTAGCTCAGTATCTTGTCTAGGTCGTAGACGTGTGTTATCTCTGCCTCTAAGCCGTGTTTGGTCACGGTGTCTCTGACGATGGATTCCAGTTTATGGCATTTTGGGCAACCTGATCCAAGTACTTCTATCTTCATTTCTTATCACACAAATAGTCCGTATATGTAACCCGCAGCTACTCCGAACACGATCATATAGACGGCGTACATTATGGTTCTCCGGGGCTTTATGATGGTGTTCACCACAAGCAGCGTCTGAAGCGATACGCCGGGATCAACCAGCAGATAACTCATCAACGGTCCCTCATGCATACCGAGGTCCATGAACATCTTCGCCACAGGGACCTCCACTAGGGTCGGGAAGTAGGCTACTAAGCCGAATAGGGCTGCCGCGAGGTTTGCTATTATGGTGTTTTGGCCTGCGATGTTTGCTATGAGTTCCTGGGGGATTAGGGGCTTTATTACGCCTGAGAGGAATACGCCTATGAGCAGTATTGGGAAGATCATTTTCATGAACTGGTAGGTTTCGTGTAGCCATGAGTTGATCTCCGCTCCATCATAGTATCTCTTGGCGAGGTACGCCGTGATGATGCTGAAAACTCCTACTAGAATTATTTTATTTGTTAGATCCAGAGGCGTTGTGCCTGCCACCATTACAAGAGTTAGGGCTGTGAAGAATAGCAGCGACTGGTATGTGCTGCGTTTGCTCGTGAACTGGGTGGTTTTTTCGAATCCTTTTCTCGACTCTGGGTCTGTGGTTTCCTTGAAGGTTAGCTCCATTGCTACGCCGATTGCTATCGCCATGATGATGCTGAGTATTAGTTTGGTTACTGCGAATCCTGTGCCGAGTATTGACGCTGTTAGGGGTGTTGATAGTAGTGTGATGCCTGGTCCCGCGAATAGGAAGGCTATAGCTGGTCCGAAGCCTGCTCCTTTCTTCCATATACCTGCGAATAGTGGGAGTACTGTGCAGCTGCATACCTCTATGATGAGACCGCTTGTGGCTGCGAAGATATAGGCTATGCCTTTTTTGGTTGTGCTGCCTGTTTCGCCCATGTATTTGAGTATTACTTGTGTTGGGATGAGTGCGTTGAATGCGCCTGATAGGAAGAACGCTGGGATTAGGCAGAGTAGTACGTGGGCTGTTAGGTAGTCAATGAGTGTGTTTATTCCGCTTGTTAGCATCAGGTTTATGATTGTCATTTTTTTTCGTCTGCTGTGTTCGGGTTTGCGGACACGGAGACACCAATGATTATTATATTATTTATTGTCCAGTTACTATTAACCCAACGGACAAACATCAATCATGTCTGAATGGATCAGAGAATCCATCAATAACAGACTCTACGGCATGCACATCCACATTGATCCACTTTTGGCGGTGGAGAGGTTCTTGGAGCAGTGCAGCATATGAGCTATCATCTTGGTCAGTTGGTGATGGCCAGACGAGCCTTGGGGTTTTGGCCGAGGAAATAAGTGGTTCTATGATTCTGTAACCCATCTCCAGAAGATTATAGTGGCTAAGAGGCTGAAGATGAACATGGATACCCCGTATCCGTTGAAGCCCACCATTTCGATGGCTAGGCCGCCTATGGCTGAGCCCAGCATGGCTCCGAAGCTGACTGCGGCGTTGACGAGGCTCATCATGGTGCCTTGGATCTCTGTTTGTCCGAGGGCTAGGATGCTTTGGGTGGTCATGGTGGTTCCCGCGGCTGCGGTTCCTATGATTGATGCTATTATGGCTGCTGTTGGCGGTAGGTTGAGGCTCAGGTAGGCAAGGAAGCTGACGCCGCATATGAAGGTTGATAGGTAGGTTACAGCTTTGACGCCCATTCTGTTGGCTAGAGCCCCAGCTGCGAGTTGACCCACTGCGATGGCTACGAAGGTTATGCTCATGATTATGGCTGCGGTTTGGATGCTGAAGCCCAAGCTTTCCCGGAGGAATGCGCCGTTGTAGACCATGAGGCTGTTGAAGAAGACAAGGGAGAGTATGGCTGCTATGAGGCAGGCTGTGGCGCTGGGGTTTGCCCTGATGTCTTTGAAGCCTTTTGTTAGGTCTACTGCTTCTTGTTGCTTGGGCTGGTTGGGGATTTTTAGTAGTACCATGACGCCGGTGAGGGCTATGAGGGGTAGTCCGAAAACTATGTTGCCTGTTCTCCACCCGTAGGCTGCTGTGAGGAAGCCGATTATTGGGGCGGCTATGATGCTTGTGAAGCTTCTTCCGGAGTATATCATGCCCATGGCTGAGGTTCGTTTTTCTTCTGGGAAGAGGGTTACCAGGAGGTTTGCGATGGGTATTACGCTGCCGAAGCCTACGCCGTAGAATAGGAAGAAGAAGATGAGGGTGGCGTAGTTTGGGCTGATGCTTGTGCCTATGATGCCTATGAGGAGGGTTGCTATGCCTATGTTGAGGAGGCTTTTGGGGGAGTATTTGACTGTGAGTACGCCCATTGCGAGACTTATTATGATGGCTATGATGCTGAAGACGGTGTTGAGTTGACCCAGTAGGCTGATGGGTGTGTTTAGTGTTTTGCTCATATCTGGCATTAGTAGGCTTAGGGCTAGGAATTGTGGTCCTGTGGCTGCCGTGGTGAGGGCTAGTGTGATGGTGATGGCGCGGGTGTCAGCTTTATTCATGCCCTATGTTGTAGGGCGTGATGTTAAAAAGTAGATAGATTGTTTGAGAGTTTTTTGGGCTGGTGTTATTGTTCGGGTTCTATTTTGACTGCTTTGCCTGTGGCTGATACTAGTGTGATGTAGGATTGCCCGATGTCGCTTGTCTCCATGTCTAAGCCTATGAGGGCGTTTGCGCCCATTTGTCGGGCTTTCTGGATGGCTCTTGCTACTGCGTCGCTTCTTGCTTTTTCTATTTCGCTTGTGAAGGCTGATATTTCTCCTCCGGTTATGGATTGGAGGGCTCCTGCTAGTACTCCGCCTACTCCTCTTGTTCTTGGGCTGAGTCCGCTTACGATGCCGTAGATGTGGGTGATCTTGTAGCAGGGTATTGTGGGGGTGGTTACTACTATGAAGTCTTCCTGTGTCAT
>CAYTVK010000021.1:16374-16758 GCA_964441725.1 uncultured Candidatus Bathyarchaeia archaeon
TGTTTGGGTTTTTAGTTGGGTTTCTATGTGTTTGTTTGCTTGTTCCCGTGTTAGTTGTTTCAGCTTTGGGTTGTATTTGTCTGTGTTTTTGTCTTTATTTTTTGGGGTATTTGGGTGTTTGGCTGTGTTTTATCATGGGGGTTTATATGGTGTTCTTGTGTTTGAGAGGTGAATTACTTTCATAAGAGGTGAAATAGTTGGAAGGTACAGTTAAGCGATGGCTTGATAGAGGCTTCGGCTTCATCGGCGTTGAGGGACAGGATGATGATATTTTTGTCCATAACTCTTCACTTGATGGGGTTTTTGAGCTTCATGCGGGTCAGAAGGTAGAGTTCGAAGTTGAGGATTCTCCTAAAGGTCCAAGAGCTGTTAATGTTAAGGTAG
>CAYTVK010000022.1:0-16600 GCA_964441725.1 uncultured Candidatus Bathyarchaeia archaeon
TGCGGTCGAACGCGTTGAAGGCGAAGATGACCTTCAACTTGTCACAGAGATCATCGAGGTAAAGGAGAAAGACGGAGTAATTTCAGGAATATACGCCAAGGACTTTTACAGAGAGCACACCTACAGGCGTAAAGTATTAGCGAACCCCCAGACGGAGGAAGCCCCATTCTGGATACTGAAACACGGTGATAAACACTTCCTTGTTGTGATGGCTCCGAGTGTGGCTAGGGGTGTCAAGAAGCTGCTCAGCAACCACGTAGCAGTCGCCCTCGGGAACATATTGAACGCCGATGTACGTGAGGCTAAGATCTCTCACGAGACTTTGCAGAGGCTCCACGAGTCCAATCCTCAGGCGACGAATCTAATCTGGTTCGATAACGTTGACTTGCCGGGTGTGGATAAGCTATGTCTTAGTGGTCAGGGTTTGGCGGATACGGGTATGTACAAGGAGTATATCGATCACGGCATGATCTGGTATGTGGTTTTCACGAGCCAGCCTCGGAACTATACTATCGGTATCACGAGAGGCGTGGTTATCACAAACTTCAGTAAATGCACGGTTGATGAGTACATCGAGTTCGTAAAGGACACGATATTGAAGCTCATCGAAGCCTAGCCCTCATAGGGTTCTCCATCGACGAAGACCCTTCCTTTATCATACTCGTTGATCTTTCCCCCTACCTTGGTGTTCTCAAGATATATGCTGCTATTCTCCGTAGCCGTTACGTCCCCTTCGATGACGCTGTCTATGATCCTGTAGGTCACGTTCTCTTTGGAGAACGCTATGAAGGCGCTGCTATTCCGTACAGTTATTGAGCTGTTGCCTCCGTTCCACTGTAAATCAGCTAGGTCGGAGTCATCTATCTCCACGGTTACACCGTTGAATGCCTGAGGATACCAGCTCTCAACCTCTGAATCTATTAGTTTGAGGTGGTTGGTATCGTAGTCTACCTCAAACTCGTCATATTTCTTGGCTTTGAGCCCCGATAATTTGATGGTTTCCGGGACTCCACTGGGTGATGTGCCAGCGTTCATCCCTATGGTTATCTTCGTGTTCACATAGGTGATATGTCTGTGTTGTGATCCAGTGTTACCCCCCAATCCCTGAAACGGCACCCCGTGGTATTCACTTTCAATGTTTCCTCTCCCATATTGAACTGAAAATCAAGATCATCTACAGCTCCGAGGGGTAGCGAGTAAACGCCTGAACAGTTCTTGAGCACAAACTCTAGGAACAGGTCGCAGTTCTCCGCCCTCAATGTAGCATTGCCAGAAACAGTGACCCCGATATCCGTGTTTTTCAGGGTGATGTCAACGTTATTTCCCGCCGAGTGCCATGGGCTATTACCGTTATCGCATTCTATGATGGTTATCTTCGCCGCACCCGCGTAGCTTGCGTACATCCACTTGTTATTTGTGTTGAATGCCCCTTTCTCGAGATATATCTCGGGTGCCTAATTTGATCCCCAGCCACCGACCTCAACATGGTACTGGTTATTGCTCTCTTGATTAAACACGAGCTCCGAATCCCTTACTATCAGCTTCCCACCACCTTGGACTATGATGCTGCCGTCAATGGTGAATAATGTGTCCGTTATCTCGTAGACATCTATAACAATGAGATCTCCCTCATGGTAGACCTTTTTCTCGTACCTCGGCGTGGTTATAAAATAGAGAACTCCTACAGCCACAGCGACAAACACAGCGGCAAAAACGAGGAGTTTTCTCTTATCCCTGATGTTAATGTGGGAAATCTACTAATAACGATTATAGACTAGTCATAGTGCTGAGAGTAGTGTCTATGATGCTTAGCGTCACCACCGACCTGTTCAATTACACCCTTCGGCTGGATATGCTTGAGAAGCTGAAGCTCTTCAAGGCTTTTGACTTTAATTACATCCACTGGTGTGATAACTGGAACGACGAAATCCTTTACAGCCATGATCAGGTTCAAGAATACGCTGGCTTGCTTGCTGACAGTGGGCTGGCTTGTCTTGATGTGCATGGAACCGCTACAAAGGAGATATCTATAGACACCCTTGATCCCCAAAAACAACGAGAGTACATCAGACTACTTGAGAACCGCATACAGTTCTGCTACTCAGTCGGCGGAGACTCCCTCGTAGTGCATCCCCCAAAATATCATGCTCCGAATCTTGAGCAACGCCTAGCCCAGAGCCATAAGGTGATAAAATCCGTTGAAGAACTCTGCATCGACAAATCCCTCCGGCTCGCATTCGAGAACTGCAGCAGAGACGACCACATCATACTCCAAGAATACCTAGAACACTATTCCCCAGAGTTTGTCGGCTTCTGCTACGACTCCGGGCACGCGAACATCCACAAGAACCAGGAAGAGGTCATGAAGTTCGGGGACAGACTGCTAGTAACCCATCTCCACGACAACATGGGTGTAAAAGACGATCATCAACACCCCGGCTGGGGGAATATCGACTGGGGAAACGTAGTCAAATGGCTCAAAGGAACCAAATATAGAAAACCATGGAACCTAGAGGTGGCTCATAGCAGTGAGCTATTCTCTGGCTCTATGAGTGAATACATGGAGCTCGTCTGCAGTACATCTCAAGCCACCCTGAGTGTCTGATTTACGGTTTCCGCATCTTTTTAATCTCTCCTCTACGATTTCCATACTATGGCAGATGAGATAGACGAGAAAATCTTGGCGCTACTTGAGGAGAACTCCCGCATGACATACGTCGAGATCGGGAATCTGGTTGGGCTCAGCGAGGGGGCGGTCAGAAACAGGATTCAGAGCATGGTCACTGATAATGTAATCAAGCGGTTCACTATAGAGAAATCCATCAAACACGGCGTCAGGGCGCTGACCATGATAGCCGTGGAGCCCGGTGTGCCTACTTTCGAGGTGAGTCAGAAGGTGAACAAGCTCGATGGGGTTGAGCAAATCTATGAGGTCACCGGGGAGTATGATATCGTTATGGTCAGCCACGGCATCAACATAGAGAGCATCAACAAGGTCATCGAGGATATAAGAAAGATACAGGGTGTCGAGAAGACCAACACCATCATCGTGCTCCGCACCGTCTAAAACTTTAACAAACTCAACAACCAGTCTCCATACATGAAGAAGCTCCTTATACCCGCGTTAATCATAGTAATTCTTGTAGGCGCCTTCATCGCATTCAACAATCAACCTAAAACCCCCGAAGAAAATCAAGGCAACACCAACGAACCACCCACGGGAACACCTTCAGGAGAAGAATCCCCCATTGAGGCGCCTGAAAATCCACCCCTAACACTTGAAAGGGGGCTGAAGGGCGTAAGCCTCTCCCCTCGAAACTATACTGGTCCGGGGCTTCTCGGTTTCTTTGAGAAAGCCTCTGCTTCTAATGATCTCATTACTTGGGTGGGCGACTGGAATCAGTTGAGTGATCTGAACACGGCGCCTTACGTCGTTTATGGTCAGAGAAGCACATATGACTACGAGGCACTGGTTATAACGGCCTATATTAATCAGGGCTCAGGCGCATTACTCAGACCACTGGATGAAGAGACAAAGCAACTCTACCTCGACTCCGCGATAAGCTTCGCGGAGACCTACAAGCCACGATACCTTGGGTTCGGAGTAGAGATGAACGTGGTGAAAAAGACAAACCCCGACGCTTATGATGAGTTTAAGAATTTTTACCCTGAGGTCTACGCTGCGGTTAAGAAGGTAAGTCCAGGTACTCTTGTGTTTACTGTTTGGCAACTAGAAGGCATGAAGGGTTTGAACGGGGGATTGTTTGGAGGCGTGAATGACCCAGCTAACTCTAAGTGGGACCTGCTGGATGATTTTAAGTCAGATATCGCCGCCTTCACTCTCTACCCGTGTCTGATCTACAGTGACCCCTCGGACATCCCAGATGATTACTTAACAGAGATCACTGAGCACACAAGTCTACCAATTGCCTTCACCGAGATGGGGTGGTTCAGAAACGGTTTCCCCGGCTGGGAGAGCAGCCCCGAGGAGCAGGCAGCGTTTATCAACAGGTACTTTGAGTTATCTGAGCCCATTGACCCTGTTTTCACTATATGGAGCTTCCTCTATGATCAGCAGACATTCGAGCCCTTCAACTCTATGGGATTGCTTGATGTCAACATGACAGAGACCGCTGGCTGGGATGCTTGGAGTAGCCATTAAATTCTATAGAGCCCAGAGTATGTCCATGAACATCTACTTCGCTGGGAGTATACGTGGCGGAGAACCAGACAGAGAATGGTTCCAGCAGATAATCAGCTACATCAAACAACACGGACGAGTCATGACGGAGCACAGCTTCAACTTCAGCTACGAGGACGAGATCAAGAAAGACGATGAGTGGATATACAACACAGACATGGGTTGGCTGAAGGAATCCCACGCATTAATAGCAGAGATCACTGCCCCCAGTCTCGGAGTGGGCTATGAGATCGCCAAAGCTGAGGAATGGGGTATACCCGTCTTGCTGCTTTACAGGGATATCCCAGCGAGGAAGCCATCAGCGATGTTAAACGGAAACACAAAACTGCCAATGATAGTTTACAACGAGAAAGAAGAGGTACTTGACGCCATAGATGAGTTCATTAAGGGGTTAACCCGAGGCGCATGAGCTCGGCTTCAGCACAGAGATAGACACCTCCGGTCCAGTTACCGTCTCTAAGAATCTCATGATAAACCTCAACGGCCTTATCTGTTTCTCCACGAGCCATGTTTAGGTTTCCAATTGCCTGTGCATGGGTCATGAAGCGTACTGAGCCTTCTCTCCGGGCTTTCTCCAGTAACTCCTCTGGGGTGCTGTAACCCTTGTACATTAGGAGGGTCTCATAGTAATCACCAACCTCGATGAGCTTCATATCCGGTGTGATTGGCTCCAGAAGTTTCTCCGCCTCACGCCACCGACCAAGACGTATCAACGCCATGTAGAGCCAATGAGTGGTAGCCACCACGCTCTCCATATTATCAGATGCCTCCATACAGTCATGGTATGCATCCACGGCTTTCTCGTAGAGCCCAGCGACATAGTATGTGAATCCCTGATGATAGTAGACATTCCAGTTGAAGCTGGATACTCCCATCTTATCATCGCTCTTACCTCCGCTGGCGTAAAGCTCAGGCTCATCTGGACGATCTTTGATCAATTCAGCCGCGCGTTCAAAGTCACTGATAGCCAACTCCAAGCGTCTGAGTATAACGAATCTATGCCCCCTGAATCTGTAAAAACGTGGATCATCAGGCCAACGATCAACACCCTTACTGTATAGTGCCGCCGCCTCCATGAAGTTACCAAGTATACCAGTCCTGCGACCCAGCCACAGAAGCCTCTCGGGGTTATCAGTGTCCTTCTCGTAGTCGAAGAAGGCTCTGCTGTAGTTGTTCTCAAGTTCTCGGATTTTCTCTTGATATTTATCCGGGTCTGAAGGTAGCCATAGCATTATGGGGCTCTTGTAGAGGGGTTCACCGAAAAGGCTGAATGTTTCAGGTTTGGCTGGAGGCTTCATATTGTATTTTGTAGTTTACGGTTTTTTATACTCATTGGGTGAGATTAAATACGTCTGCTGGGCTCAGATTTGGGGAGAAACTTGTCTGGTATCGCTGAACGACACTTTGAGATATTTGGCTCCGAACCCGATGGCGTCTATAAGGCGCCGGGGCGTGTAAACCTCATCGGGGAGCACACTGATTACAACGATGGCTACGTCTTACCCACGCCCATTGACCGCTATTTGCATGTATCTGTCAAGAGAAGAGGAGACAACAAGCTCAATCTATGTGCCCTCGACTTCAACGACACTTCACAGTACACGCTGAGTGGCTTCAAATACGACAAGAAGCATCACTGGGCAAACTACGTACTCGGCGTAGTGCAGTCTCTCCAGAGACACGATTACAGTCTCAAAGGAGTAGACATGTGCATCACCGGCGATGTACCCATAAGGGCGGGTCTCAGCAGCTCCGCTGCTCTTGAGACAGCCGTTGTTAGAGGGTTTAAGAACCTGTTTGAACTGGAGCTTGACCCTGTTGAGGTTGCTTATGTTGGTAAGGAGTGTGAGAACAGCTTCGTTGGGGTGCAGTCTGGCATTATGGATCAGTTCGTCAGCAGCCTCGGTGAATACGGCAAAGCATTATTCATAGACTGCAGGAGCAACGAGCATAGCCTACACAACATCTCAGATGATACAAAGGTCGTGATCGTGAACAGCATGATGGATCGCTCCGTCGTTGCCTCAGAGTACAACATAAGGCACGCCCAATGCGTCGAGGCCGTGAAACTCATAAAAGAGAAATACCCAGAGGTCACCGCGCTCCGCGACGTATCGGAGGAAATGCTTCTGGATCAATGGGATCGGTTACCTGAACTCATCGCGAGACGTGTAAGACACGTAGTAACCGAGAACAAACGTGTCCTAGAATCCATCGAGCTGCTTGACCGTGGAGACATGTTTGGCTTTGGGGAGCTAATGTATGATAGCCATGACAGTCTAAGACACGACTATCAGGTCTCCTCAAAGCATCTGGACCTACTGGTTGACTATACAATGGATCTGGATGGCGTGCTTGGGGCACGTTTAACAGGAGCTGGCTTCGGTGGATGCACCGTAAATCTCGTTGAGACTGATTACGTTGACGAGTTCAGTGAGGTCATCTCTGAGAGATATTTCAACCGGACAGCCAAGAAATGCGAGGTATATGTAGCCTAGCTAACCCCAGTATTCCCTGACGTAATCGGTTGCCTTCATGAAATCCACATCAGGGAACTTCATGATGTACTCTATTATGCCTTTCAAGCATAGGAGTCTTGAGGGTCTGCCCGTTACCTGTGGGTGATTTGTTAGACAGAATAGGCTTCTAGCCTTGTATCTTGCATCGAACTCTATCTTCCAGACATCAATGGTCTCTGCTGCTGTTGCACCCCAGTCGTAGTAGAAGGTCCAGTCATCCAAGTTGTAGGCTACGGGTATCTCAAGAAGCTTGGACTCGACCCCATCAACATTGTTGTAGAAGCACTCCTCCGATCCCATGTAGTCGCTGTTCCACTTGAAACCAAGCTCAACGAGATTTTTATGGGTGCGCTCTGATGGTCTCCAACGTGGTGTTCTGTGGCCATAGATTTTTTCGCCGGTGAATTCTTCAAGCATTTTCCTGCTCTTGACGATGTACTCCTTCTCGGTCTCGGGATCCAGATCATTATACCCTCTATGTATGTAGCCGTGGCAGGCAACCTCATGTCCTCTGCTGATGATCTCCTCCAATGCCTCTGGGTAGCGCTCAGCTGTCCTGCCCACCACGCAGAAAGTACCCTTGATGTTATACTCGTCCAGCAGGTCCATGATCCTGTAGACCCCCTTCCTTGGGCCGTATCCTCCCTGTGTAACCCAGTATGGTATACCTGGATGCATCTCCTCGAAGGCAGTCTCGCCGTCGAGATCAAAAGTCAATAAAACCGGGAATGGCTTCATGGTTCAATTGAAGCCCTCAATGCTTTTTACAGTTGCTAAATTACTGCTGCTTTGACTGCTGCCTTCTAGCCATGTACTCTGTGTCCGCTTTCTCTCGACTCAATGGGTAGCAGATGAACATCTGGGGCCTTATGTCCAGTATGTTGGGGCTGTCGCTGGCAATGAAAACAACAGAAGTGTCTGCTCCCTTATGGCTCCCAGCTACGCTAATCACCCTGTCCCCCGGTAATATCTGTCCCGCGTCGCATGCCTTGGCTATGATCTCTACGTTGACCTTGAGCTTCACCGCGGAGAGTGTCTGGGTTATAATGCTCATGGGGCCGTGCCCTAGGCTCTGCCTGCGCCTGATACTGTTTGTGAGCACATCTGTTCCGAGGTTTATCACGCCACCAAGTGCCTCTATCTTCTCCCAGTTCTCGGGTTTAAACTGCTGAACCTTGGCTACCGGGAAGCCCATCTGGTGACCCACCACGATGAGTTGAACTCCTGAGTCATGATACATCTCAGCTGCCTTGACTCCTGTTTCACCGCTGTTGCTTGCTACAAGTATTGTTTTGATACCAAGCTCTTTCGCTGCCTCAAGACTAGCCCTCAACGTTGATTCTGTATGTTCTGCTCCGCCATCCTCGTAGTAGATGGTTTCGTGTCTCATCATAAAATCAAAATGAATGCAATACGTGGAGATTTAAAACAATCGAAGCCAAGTGTTTTGAATAATATTTCATTCAGCCATCTTTTTTCTGATTGATTTCATTGTATTGCTTCCTTTTTTATATACGAATATGGAATAATATTCCAACATGTTACCCGATGAAAAGGACCGCCAGATATTACAGAAACTACAGGAAGATATGACTAAATCCTACAAGACAATCTCGGAGGAACTGGGCCTCCCTGTGACAACGGTCTACAACCGGGTGAAGAAGATGGAGGAGAATGGCGTAATCATCGGCTACAAGCCCATACTGGATGCAGCCAAACTAGGATTCCCCACTACATCCTTCCTATTGATCACACTCAGGTTTAAGGACGCCCAGAATAACCCCATCGACATCGGGAGGATCGCCGACGAGATCTCTGCCGACCCCTTTGTACAGGAGGTGCATATCGTGGCTGGGGACTGGGACCTCTTGGTGAAGCTGAAGTCCGAGAACGTTCAGAAGATAGGTGACTTCATCAACAAGAAACTGCGGTACATCGAGGGGGTTGAGAAGAGCCTCAGCTGCATCAGCTTCGGCACACGGAAAGAGACCTTGGATCTACCTCTTTGAGGCTAATACGCTCCACGTCTGGGGCAGAGGGTCTCCGGGTATCTTGAAGTACTCCTTGTCTACGCGTTTACTCGCAGGGGTATAGGCCCACACAAGGTCAGGGTATTCACCGATCTCATCTATGGTTAAGCCAGCCTTGATTAGCGCGTTAATTACATCGCTGACTGTATGCTGCCACTCGTAGCTCTTCTTGTTGGTTATCTTTGCGTCTGCATCGGCGTATGTTCCATCCTCTTCCCAGCTGAGGGGCTTCTCGCTGTGCCAGTAGCTATATTTCTGTCTGAGTTCCTCGGTCTCGTCGTCGAAGACCCACATGAAGGGATGGGACTCCACAAGCAAGAATACTCCACCTTGCTTGAGGTATTGCGCTATTATCCTCGCCCACTCATCAATATTATTGAGCCAGCAGAGAACCCCGTAGCTGGTGAAGACGATATCATACTTGCCCTCATGCATTTTGGGAAGATCATAGATGTTGCTGCAGACAAAATCAACGTCTACTCCCACCCGCTTAGCTATCTCCCTTGCTAACTCAATGGCTGTCTCGCTGAAGTCTACTCCCGTCGCCTTTGCTCCGAGACGAGCCCAGCTGATGGTGTCTAAACCGAAGTGGCACTGGAGATGAAGCAGGCTTTTTCTCTCTACGTTTCCCAGTTTCTCTAATTCGACTCTGTGCAAGCTGTTCTTGCCAGCTATGAAGCCTTCTAGATCGTATTCCTCTGATTTTGCGTGTATGTCCACTAGTTCATTCCAGCGGCGCTTGTTTGTCTCGAAGTATCCTTCCAATGTTATTCAAGGCTAAAGGGTGATAGTTTTGAAAAGTGTTGCGGGTTACTTCATGAAGAAGAAGACTATGGCTATGATTAGGTAGCTTACTATCAGCAACACTCCCTCCATCCAGTGGCTCTCACCGTCTCTTACAATGTTGTCTAGGATGAACACAGAGACGGCTACAGAAACGACCTCCAACTCGTTGAAGACCAGCAGCATGGGGTGACCCAGAAGCAGGCTAACGAACACTAGCAGAGGAGCCACAAACAACGCTATCTGTGTACTGGAACCCACCGCGATGTTCAACGCCAAATCCATCTTATCCTTTCTCGCAACACTGACAGCTGTAAGATGCTCTGCGGCATTACCGATTATTGGAACAAGTATGATTCCGATGAAGAACTCGCTTAGATGTGCAGCTTCAGCGACATGCTCTATGACGCCCACCAGCATCTCTGACATATAGGCTACTGCGATGGTAGCTATCAGCAGCACCATGATTGATTTGTTGGTGCTCCAGTGACGGACATGTTCATTGTCTTCTTCTCCCCTTTTTCCGCTGATGTAGAGGTGTTTGTGTGTGCGCATGCTGAAAACGAGGCTGAGAAGGTATGATACTATCAGCAGGATGGCTATGCCGATGCTTACCTCCTCAAGGATGATGAACCCCGAGTTAACTGATACGATTGAGAAGGTAGCTGGCAGCACCAGCCCCATGATGGCTATTGTGAGCATTGAGGCATTGGTGCCCGCTGCCACGCTGTTAAACGTCTGTTTCTCCCGCCCCCAGCCTCCAAGTAGAAAGCTCATGCCCAGTACAAACAGGAAATTGCTGACTATCGAGCCAGTTATTGATGCCTCCACAACGTCAATCAGTCCTCGTTGAAGAGCGAAGATGGCGATTATCAGCTCCGTTGCGTTTCCGAATGTGGCGTTCATGAAGCCACCCCAGCCCTCCCCCAGTTTGAGACTCAGCTCCTCGGTGGCTACTCCCATCCACTTAGCCAATGGAACGATAGCCGCTGCGCTCCCTGCGAATATCCAGAGGGGATCGTGGTGAACGTATTCCAATATGATGGTTATGGGGATGAATACCAGAAGAACGTTCACAGGGTCGATGTCTCTGAGGCTCTGCATAATGTGTTGGCTATTGCTGCTTCAGCTATTAGTCTTACTGGTATGGGAGATCATTTAGCGGTGTAGTGATCTATTTGATGTATGATTAGTCTTAAACTAGTTGAGGAGAAGCTGAGCAGCAGCGTAATCAGCGACGTACTGGACGGGATGGGCATCAGGGGCCAATCCATGGACACCGCCATCAGGCCGGTGCATGATGATATGAAGATCGTGGGCTGGGCAGCCACCATGCTCATGGCAGACCAATACGAGTACAGCAAAGACACATTCACGCTCCAGTTTCAGATAATAGACGCCCTCAAACCCGAAGAGGTATTGATGGTATGCAGCAACGGAAGCGAGAGAGCAGCCCTCTGGGGAGAGCTTCTGAGCACAGCCGCTCGGCACAGAGGCGCCAGTGGCGCTATTATTGACGGAGTTGCTCGTGACATCAAGCTCATTCGGGAGATGAATTTTCCAGTGTTTGCCGCTGGAATCAATCCCATCAGTAGCAAGGGCAGGATAATCGCCATCGATCACAACTGCCCAGTGAAGATAGGGGGTGTAATTGTGCATCCCCGTGATCTTGTAGTGGCTGACCTCGACGGTATCGTGGTTGTGCCAGGTGATAAGGCTGAGGAGGTTATTGAGCGGGCTCTTGAAATCGTCACCCGTGAGACCAAGACCCGTGACGAGCTCAAAAAGGGCGCTGGGCTCTATGATGTGTTTAAGAAGTATGGCACAGTATAGTCCACACTTCACATTCATATACATTATTTAACCAATAATATACAGGTGTTTAGCATTATCCAAGAAAACTATATATACGTATAGGGCACAGCAGATAGTTATTGACCATCCAGAATATTAACCGTGGAACACTAGCGGCTCTTTTCGTCGCTACCGTGTGGGGCTTCAGCTTCGTGGCGGCCTCACTGGCTCTACAAACCCTCTCACCTGTGCTTCTAGCCACTCTAAGATTCATCATAGCATCAATAATCTTTTCACCCATACTCATCAGAGGCGCCCTACAAGGCAACATTCCTTCGAGGAAGGATATGCTCGATATGGCGTGGCTTGGTTTTCTCAGCATCAGCATCTATTTCTGGCTGCAGTACACAGGCGTCCAGTACGCTGGTCCGGGTATCTCCGCTCTCATAGTGGTGTTCATACCCATACTCACCGGCATAGCGTCCAGCTTCATCTTGAAGGAGCAGTTTGATAAACGACGCTTACTCGGCATCGTGTTGGGCTTCATCGGCGTCGCCTGCATCACGATACCCAATCTATTCATTGGGACAGTGAACGTCAGGTTCCTCATAGGCGTCACATGCCTCCTGGGTAACGCCGTCGCTTTCTCCCTATACTCGACGCTTAGCAGGCGTCTCCTCAAGGCTTACTCTGAGCCAGCTATAGTTACGAGCTATGTAACTGTCTTCGGCACTCTGGCTTTGATACCCATGTCCTTGACATCGGACTGGTCCACGGTGCGGTTGTTGTCCATTAATCAATGGATCGCTGTGCTTTTCCTCGCCTCCATATGCAGTGGTTTGGCGTATTTCCTCTGGAACTATGCGTTGAGCAGGATTGACTCTGTTCAGGCAGCCGTTTGGCTTTACCTTGAGCCTGTGGTGGCTTTCATCGGCGTTTTCTTCCTCTATGGAACCGTGCCCAGTTGGCTCACAGTCGTCGGAGGAGCGTTGGTCTTGATGGGCGCTGTGTTCACCTCAAGACGCGGAAACTGACCGTTAACCAGTTAACCGATAACACTTATTCCTATATGTGAAGCGTAGCGTACTCCTCCAAACCTTGGCTGAAAACATAACGAGTATCAAGCATGATCGCCCCCTACTAATCGCGGTTGATGGACGAGACGCTGCGGGTAAAACAATTCTAGCGCGTGAGCTTGCCGAGAAACTCATGGCGAGAGAGATTCATGTAATCGAGTCATCAATCGACGGATTCCATAACCCCCGCGAGGTAAGATACAGGAGGGGGCGGGACAGCCCCGAAGGTTATTATCTTGACAGCTTCAACTACAAGCTTCTTACGAAACAGCTATTGGACCCATTGAAGACGGGGAATCTTCAGCTTCGGGTGAAGGCGTTTGACTACACAGCGGATGAACCCGTCGAATCCCCCCTTATTGAGGTGCAGCCCGACGTGGTTCTCATCTTTGATGGAGTATTCGCCCTTAGACCTGAGTTGAGTGATTATTGGGATTACTCCATCTATCTGTATATTGATGAGGCGGAGAGTATTAGACGTGGCGTGGCTAGAAATCCGGGGGATGAAGACGCGGCTATGCGTCGATACAAGGTGAGGTATATCGCTGGGCAGAGATTGTACCACTCAGAGGCAGACCCTGTGAAACACGCTAGCATAGTGATTGATAACAGCGACCCAGAGAACCCGTTGATCCTATAATACCCAGTATATTATTGCTCTATGGTAGTCCAATCGAGAGTAATATCCTGAGTATAATGCCTCCCAGAACCACGGCTACTCCTACCTCGACGCCGCTGATGATCAACGCCTTCCTGTAACCGAACTCCTTCACCAAAGCCGCTATCGTTGAGAGGCATGGGACGTATACCATCACCACGAAGGCGAATACAAACATCTGAACGGGGGTCAGGATCAAGGCAAAGTTTGTGGTTCCCATCAACGCTCCAAGCAGTATCAGTGTTAGCTCCTTTCTCAGTATTCCAAATATCAGCACGACGCCGGTTGCAGCAGGCAACCCAAGCCAAGTAACCGTCACTGGGCTCATCAAGCCCTCAACAATACTCAAAAGCCCCAGTATGGACGCAACCTGAATCACAAAGTTACCAACGATCATTATGGGGAAAGCCGTATAGACGAAATCCTTGAGCTTGAACCACGTCCTCTGGGCTGACGTCTTGGCTGATGGTAACCTGAATCCAGGCATCTCCATTATGAGCCCAACAGGCTCATCTGGCGCTACCTTGTAGGCGATCCTGCCTAGAACAAATATGAGTATGAAGTCGATGAAGTAGAGAAGCAGCGCCCACTTGAATCCAACATAGGCAGCCACAAGCCCCATGATCACTATGCTGCGCGCTGCACATGGTACAAGCGATGCTACGAAGGCGCAGATAAGTCGCTCACGCTCGGTCTCCATGATCCTCGCCCCGAGTACGGCGGGCACGTTGCATCCGAACCCTAGCATAATTGGTATGAAGCCCTTACCATGCAACCCGATGGCGTGCATAGCAGAATCCATCAAGAAGGCAACCCTTGCAAGATAACCCGAGTCCTCAAGGAGGCTCAGCACAAGATAAAATGGCCCGATGTAGGGTAGCGCAACCACGACGCCACCAATGAAGCCATCCACGCCAGCGTTCCATATGAAAGTGGTTGTCCCAGAAACACCAAAGGCGTTGAAGTAGACCTCCTTGGCGAATTCAAAGAAGACACCGAGTTCAGCCGCGAGCCAGTCACCGAAGCTGAATATACCATAGAATATCGCCAAGATGCTCGTAACCATCAAGACGTATCCAAAGAAGGGATGACTGGAAGCCTTCTCCAAACGATCCTTAAGGGTCTTCTCAGGGACAACGTGCTGGGAAACTTGATCCGCGATGTTGCTAGCAGCAGCGAAACGCTCTGAGGTCATTACGCTGTCAATCTTATGACCGTGGATATCCTCTATGCGGCTTCTCTCGTTGTCCACTGTATTCTTGATTTCAGGTTGATCCTTGTAGATGATATTCTCTATCTCTTGGTCTCCTTCGAGGAGCTTGATTGCGACCCACCGCTTAGGGTATGGGGTCTCAACCGTGAGCCTTTCAATGACCTTATCGATTCTTTCCTCGATCTCTGAACCAAATAGTATGGGCTTGGTCCTGTATTCTTTGGCTGCCTTTATGGCGACACTGATTAACTCTGTTAGCCCAGCGCCTTTCACAGCGACTGTTGGTACCACAGGCATCCCGAGGGCCTCGCTCAGCTTATCGGGGTAAACCAGTATGCCCTTCGCCTCAGCTATATCAATCTGGTTGAGGGCTAGAACCATACGTGGCTCCAGTTCAAGAAGCTGAATGGTGAAGGCAAGGTTTCGTTCAAGGGTGCTAGCGTCAACCACGTTGATTATAACATCAGGCTGATCAACCGCGATATACTCACGGCTCACAATCTCCTCAATACTATAGGTGCTGAGACTATAGATACCCGGTAGATCGATGACATCGATCTCCTGTCCCTCATAGTTTAACGTGCCCTCTGCTCGTTCAACGGTTTTACCCGGCCAGTTGCCGACGTGTTGATGAAGCCCTGTTAGCTGGTTGAAGATGACGCTCTTGCCTACATTTGCGTTCCCAGCGAGCGCTATTGTTAGTTTGTTCTCGCTCATTCTATTTGGCTCTGTAAATTATGGTGGGGTCCATGGGGGTGAACCCTCCTCCAGGTCTGACCTTCATCCTCCACCTCAACGTAAACCTGCCCGGCTAGATGCCTGCCGAGGGCTAGGCTTGTTCCTCTTACCTCCACCTCAATGGGTCCATTGAATGGGGCCGCGTTAACCATTCTTAGATATGTTCCGGGTGTTAATCCCATTTCTTGTATTCTTCTGGCGCTCTGTCTACCGCCTTTGATGAACGCGACTCGTGCCTTTTCATTTGGTTTGAGGTTGCTCAGCTGGGTTATCAGTGGTTGTTCTGAGTGCTTTGCTCTGGCTACCTCACACTCAGAGCAGTCCTGTACATCCAAACTGCATTCCGGTATTGGATCATTGTCGATGCATTTCTCTGGGTTGTCAAGTATCTTGCATAGCGCTGAAGCCGTCTCGTCGGTTATACTGTGCTCCATCCTGCACGCCTGCTCGTGGACTTTTTCCCTCGGTAATTTGAGGGTCTCATAGAGAAAGACTTCCAGCAGTCTGTGTTTACGTACTACTTTCTGTGCGAGAGCCATTCCTTTGCCTGTTAGCTGTGTTCCTTTGTATGGCTCGTATGCGACCAGTTCTTCTTCTGCCAGTCGCTGTATCATCTGTGTGATGCTTGGTGGGCTTACCTTGAGTTTTTCTGATAGGTCCTGGTTTTTTGCGAGTTCTCCTTTCTCGTTGAAGTTGTAGATTGCTTCTAGGTATTCTTCTACGCTTGCGCTGCTCAACCCAATCAGAAATTTAGGTATGCCTAAATTATTTAAAGTTTATTGAAAAAACCGGCTAAGCAAGCACATAACTATACCTAGGAACCCCACCGATCCCGCCCTCAGGCCTAGGATCAATGCTCTCAACAAGATCACCGTTCTCCACCATTGCCTCAAGCAACTCAAAGTACGGGTTCATAACATAGATACCCGTCTTTCTGTAAGCCATCCACTCATCCGGTGATACACCAAAAACCTCAGCCCAACCATTTGGGTGAAGCGAGTAGAAGAGCTGTCTTACATCAAGTCTGCCCTCCTCGGCAAGCTTCTCTTTGATGAGTTTAATGGCCTTGGGTGTATTCATCACCATCTGAGGTATCTCTCTGCCCGGATCCATCACATGTATCTCTATGTTTCCCCTTGTGAGCTTCATGACGCTGTTCTTGGGTGGCTGGAAAACCCTGTCCATGTACTTTGCCATGTCGCGGAGTCCTCTCCTGCTGCTGACGAACATTACCTCATCCTTGCCTAACGCTACGTAGCATGGCTGATACCAGTTGCAAATATACACCGTGTCAGACTCATCCGTGTTGATAGCTACGAGCAGAAATGTGCCTGTGAGCTGTGGCGCAACATGCTGGAACGCCTCCACCATGTTCATGCCGTTCTCCAAAGCGTCGCTGAGCATGTGAACAGCCACCTCGCTATCAGTGATGTCGTCAACCACATCACCGTAGCTCCTGAAGGTGTGTTCCTTCTCCAACTCACTCCAGAGCCCCTTGTAGTTAGCGATGCCGCCATTATGCATCAAAGCGATCTTTCCATCATCGCTTATGTAGGGGTGAGCCATCTCATCCAAGTTATAATCAGGA